>JBBPYT010000412.1:0-10786 GCA_038199665.1 Hyphomicrobiales bacterium | reverse complement strand
GTTCGGGCAACATGAGTTTGGGTGTCAATCTCCTGGCCGCGCTGGTTCGCCGCACCGCCAAGACCCTCGGCGTCGAGTGGGACATCGAGATCGTCGAGATGCACCATCGCATGAAGGTGGATGCGCCGTCCGGGACGGCGATGCTGCTCGGCGAAGCGGCCGCGCAAGGGCGCGGCATCGGCCTTGCCGATCATTCGGCCCGATCGCGTGACGGTCACACCGGAGCACGCGTCCCCGGCGCGATCGGCTTTGCGGCGCTGCGCGGCGGCACCGTGGTGGGCGACCACCGCGTGATTTTCGCCGGCGCCGGCGAACGCATCGAATTGTCTCACGAGGCGGAGGATCGGGGCATATTCGCCCGCGGGGCCGTCCAGGCTGCCTTGTGGGCACGTGGCCGCAAGCCGGGCCTCTACAGCATGGCCGACGTGCTCGGCCTCAATGAATTCTAACCCGAAACACCGGAGTGCTGATGGACCGCGTGCTCGTCCTCGTCCGCCATGGGCAGAGTGATTGGAACCTCAAGAACCTCTTCACCGGCTGGAAGGACCCTGACCTTTCACCCAAGGGGATCGAGGAAGCCCGGTCGGCGGGCCGTGCCCTGAAGGGGGTCGGCAGGTTCGATGTCGCCTTCACGTCTGCGCTCATCCGGGCTCAGCACACGCTGAAGCTGGTGCTCGGCGAAATCGACCAGACCGGGCTCGAGACCATCGCCGACCAAGCGTTGAACGAGCGTGATTACGGTGAGCTCAGCGGGCTCAACAAGGACGAGGCTCGGGCCAAGTGGGGGGAGGAGCAGGTCCACATCTGGCGTCGATCTTACGATGTCCACCCGCCCGGCGGCGAGAGCCTGAAGGACACCGTCGCCCGCGCCCTGCCGTACTACTGCCAGCAGATCCTCCCCAAGGTGCTGGCCGGCAGGAAGGTGTTGGTCGCGGCGCACGGCAATTCCCTGCGCGCCTTGATCATGGTGCTCGACCGGCTGACGCCCGCAACGATCCCTGGCGTGGAGCTCGAGACCGGCGTGCCGATCGTCTATCGCCTGAGAGCGGATTCGACCGTGGAAGCAAAAGCTGTTCTGAAGCCCTGATGGCATGCAGCCGGCACTGCTGACAAGCCCTGCAAGGAGCGCAGGTCGGCTCTGCGAAGCTAGAGCGCGGCGTGAGAAAGGCGTCGGCGTCGCGCCATATAGGGCGATCGGCCCCTTGTGTGTCCTCAATAGGATCTGCCCCATGCTCGACTTGTTCGATCCCGTGACCGTCGGCGACCTCCAGCTCAAGAACCGGATCTGGATGGCTCCCCTTACGCGCTGTCGTGCGACGGGCGGCGGGCGCGTGCCGAACGACCTCATGGTCGACTATTATGTCCAGCGTGCCTCGGCCGGATTGATCATCACCGAGGCCACATCTGTCACCCCGATGGGCGTTGGCTATCCGAATACGCCGGGCATCTGGTCGAACCAACAGGTCGGCGGATGGGCGAAGGTGACCCGGGCCGTTCATGCCGCCGGCGGCCGCATCTTCCTTCAGCTCTGGCACGTCGGCAGGATTTCTGACCCGATCTATCTCGACGGGGCGCTGCCCGTGGCGCCGAGTGCCGTTCGGCCCGCCGGCCATGTCAGCCTGGTGCGGCCGATGAAGGACTTCGTGACGCCGCGAGCCCTGGAGCTGATCGAGATTCCGGCCGTGATCGAGGCCTTTCGCAAGGGCGCCGAGAACGCCAAGGAGGCCGGCTTCGACGGCGTCGAGATCCACGGGGCGAACGGCTACCTCCTCGACCAGTTCCTGCAGGATAAGACCAACAGGCGGACCGACCGGTATGGCGGCCCGATCGAGAACCGGGCGCGTTTGATGCTTGAAGTCGCCGATGCGTGCATCGCGGTCTGGGGTGCGAAGAGGGTCGGCATGCATTTGGCCCCGCGTCGCGACTCGCACGACATAGGCGACTCGACGCCCGCCGAGACCTTCGGCTATGTGGCGGAGCAACTCGGCCGGCGGAAGATCGCCTTTCTCTGCTCTCGCGAGGCCTTGGGCGACGATCAGCTGGGTCCGCAGCTGAAGCGCGCCTTCGGAGGGCTCTATGTCGCGAACGAGCGCTTCACCAAGGAGGATGCCGAGCGCGCGCTCGCCAGCGGGCAGGCCGACGCGGTCGCCTTCGGCAAATTGTTCATCGCCAACCCGGATTTGCCCAAGCGGTTCGAGGAGAACGCGCCGCTCAACGCACCTCGTCCGGAGCTTTTCTATGCCTCGGGCGCAGAGGGCTACACGGATTACCCGGCGCTCGAAGACGCCTTGGCTTGAGGGCTTTCGGGTGCCGACCGGCGCCTCGGCCCCTCTTCGGCTTGACGGGGTCCGGTCCGGTTCTTACTTCCACGCAGTGAGGGGGCGCTTTCGCCCCCTCAGCCGAGGTTCCATCATGGCCGATCCAGATTCCGCCACCCGCAAAGTGACTGACGCGAGTTTTCAGAGCGACGTTCTGCAATCGACAGAACCGGTCGTCGTCGACTTCTGGGCGGAATGGTGCGGCCCTTGCCGCATGATTGCCCCGGCGCTCGAGGAAATCGCCAAGGAGATGAAGGGCAAGGTGAAGGTCGCCAAGTTCAACATCGACGAAAACCCCGGCATTCCCGGCCAGCTCGGCATTCAGTCGATCCCGACGCTGCTTCTGTTCAAGGACGGCAAGGTCGCGTCGAAGGCGGTCGGTGCCAAGCCCAAGGGTGAACTCGTCCGCTGGATCAGCAGCGCGATCTAGGAGTGTCGCAACGCGACCCGGGAGCGTCACGGCTGGAGCGGCGGGCGGGTTCCATCACTTCGGCAGGGTGCCGTTGAAGGCGAGCACCTCGCCGGCCATATAAAGCGATCCCGTGATGAGGATGCGCGGCGGCACGGGCCACTCCCGCGCTGCCAGGAACCGCAAGGCCGCCTGCACGCTGCCGCAGGCGGCGGCCTCGATGCCTATGCCGCTCGCTATGGCCGCAACGTTCTCCGCACTGCGCCCGCTGTGGTCTCCGCCGACCGGCACGGCCAAGAGTTCCTGCGCCAGACCCTTGAACGAGGCCAGAAAGGAGCCGGGGTCCTTCGTGGTCAGCATGCCGCAGACAAGGATGAGCGGGCGCGTGGTCCGCTCCTCGATCTCGGCCATGGCGCTGGCCAGCACGCGGCCGCCCTCCGCGTTGTGACCGCCGTCGAGCCAGAGTTCCGCGCCCGCGGGCGCGATCGTCGGGACGCGACCCCGGAGCAGCGGCTGCAGGCGCGCCGGCCATTCGGCCGCCACCAGGCCGGCCTCGAAAGCGGTTCCGGGCAGGTCGGGCTCGATGGCTCGCAGGATCGCGATGGCGGTCGCCGCATTGGCGTGCTGATGCCGCCCTGCCAGGCGTGGCAGCGGCAGATCGAGAAGTCCGCGTTCGTCCTGGTAGACGAGGCGCCCACGCTCTTCATGACAGAAGAAGTCCTGGCCGCCGACGGTGGTTTCGGCTCCGACGCGCGCCGCCTGGCGTAGAAGCACGGCAAGGGCCGCAGGATCCTGTTCGGCCAAGATAGCCGGTACGCCGCGTTTTAGAATCCCGGCCTTTTCGAACGCAATGGCCTCGACGCTCGTGCCGAGGAACTCCGGGTGGTCCAATGACACCGGCGTCACCGCCGTGGCGGCGGGGCCTGGCACGACGTTGGTGGCGTCGAAGCGGCCGCCGAGGCCGACCTCGAGCAGCAGGTAGTCGGCCGGATGGGCGGCGAAGAGCACGAAGGCCGCGGCCGTGGTGATTTCGAACACGCTGATCGACTTCCCGGCGTTGACCCGTTCGCAGCGCTCGAAGATCTCAGCGAGTTCGTCGTCTTCGACCAGCCTGCCGCCGCCCGGCGCTGCGAGCCGGATGCGCTCGTTGAAGCGCACGAGGTGCGGCGACGTATAAACGTGCGCGCGCCGGTCCGCGGCTTCGAGGATGGCCCGCATGAAGGCCACGGTCGACCCCTTGCCGTTGGTGCCGGCGACATGGATGACGGGCGGGAGATCCCGCTCGGGATGCTTGAGATCGGCCAGCAGCCGCTCGATGCGGTCGAGCGATAGGTCGATCTTCTTCGGATGGAGCGACAGGAAGCGCTCGATCAGATCGTCGACCCGGCGGGCGGTGGGTGAAACCTGGCTACGCAAGGGCCGGATCGTCAGGCTGCCGCGGGCGTCGGTTCGGAGGCCTTCGGCTTCGTGCCTCGAGCAGTTCCGACGCGCTCCTGGCGATGACTCAAGAGGTCGCATAGCCGGGCCAGGGTGGCGCGCATGTCGCGCCGATGGACCACCATGTCGACCATGCCATGGGCTTGCAGATACTCGGCGCGCTGGAATCCTTCGGGCAGCTTTTCGCGTACGGTCTGCTCGATGACGCGGGGGCCGGCAAAGCCGATGAGCGCGCCGGGCTCGGCAATGTGGATGTCGCCCAGCATGGCGTAGGATGCCGTGACGCCGCCCGTCGTGGGATTGGTCAGCACCACGATGTAGGGCAGCCGCGCGGTTCGCAGTCGGTTGACCGCGACCGTGGTGCGGGGCAGCTGCATAAGCGAAAATACGCCTTCCTGCATCCTGGCGCCGCCCGAGGCGGCGAACAGGATGAACGGCATCTTCCCTTGCACAGCCCGATCGACTCCCACCACGATCGCCTCACCGGCCGCCATCCCCAACGAACCGCCGATGAAGTCGAAGTCCTGCACCGCCACGGTGACGTCGCGGCCGCCGAGCTTGCCGGTGCCGATCTTCACGGCATCGGCCAGCCCGGTTTTGGTGCGGGCTTCCTTCAGCTTATCCGAATAGCGCTTTTCGTCCCGGAATTTGAGCGGGTCGAGCAGCACCTCCGGCACCGGAATGTCTTCCCATTCGCCACGGTCGAAGGTGGCCGCGAGCCGCGCACGCGTTTCGAGCCGCATGTGGTAGTCCGACCCCGGCACAACGAAAAGATTGTTCTCGAGGTCCTTGTGAAAGACCAGCTGGCCGCTGTCGGGGCACTTGACCCACAGATTTTCGGCCGTCTCCTTCTTCAGGAACGACCGAATCTTCGGCGGAACGACATTGTGGATCCAGCTCATGCGCGACCTTCTTGGCGATCTTCGCCCGCAACGGTTCCGCGGGTTGTGGCTCTCCCGGCCGCCGACCTCACGCCGCGCGCGAGTTCGCTCACGAACCGGCTGACGTCCGCGACCGTCGAGGGCGTGGCACGGCCCTCGTCGAGCGACCTCGCCAGCACGTCGATCAAGGCCGTCCCGACCACGACCGCATCGGCATGGGCTGCGACGGCTGCCGCGCTTGCCGGATCTTTCACACCGAAGCCCACCGCGATGGGCAAATCGGTGTGTCGCCTGATGCGGCAAACCGACGCCGCAACGCGGCTGTAATCGGGCACGGCCGCACCGGTGATGCCGGTGATCGAGACATAATAAACGAAACCGCTGGTGTTCCGCAGCACGGCGGGCAGGCGTTTGTCGTCCGTCGTCGGCGTCGCCAGCCGGATGAAATTCAGCCCCGCCCGGAGCGCAGGAACGCAGAGTTCGTCATCTTCTTCAGGCGGCAGGTCGACGACGATCAAGCCGTCGACGCCGGCTTGGAGCGCATCGCGCAGGAAGCGGTCGACACCATAGATGTAAATCGGATTGTAGTAGCCCATCAGGACGATCGGGGTCGCGGCGTCGTCCTCGCGGAAGCCGCGAACCAGCGCCAGGGTCTTTTCGAGCCTGTGCCCTGCTTTAAGGGCGCGCAGCGCCGCCGCCTGGATGGTCGGTCCGTCGGCCATCGGATCGGTGAAGGGCATGCCGAGCTCGATAATGTCGGCGCCTGCTTCCGGCAGGGCCCGGAGCATGGCCGCGGACGTCGCCTCGTCGGGATCGCCGGCCGTGATGAAGGTAATGAGGCCGGCGCGGCATTCCCGCTTGAGGTCGTCGAACCGGGCTTTCAGACGGGCCGTCATGGACGTATTGCCTGCTCGTCGGTCATGTCACATCCCGCCCAGATGGTCGGCGACGGTGAAGATATCCTTGTCGCCGCGTCCACACATGTTCATCACCATCAGATGATCGCGCGGGCGCTGCGGCGCAAGCCTCAGCACGGCCGCCAGGGCATGGGCCGGCTCGAGCGCCGGGATGATGCCTTCGAGCTTGCAGCAGAGCTGGAAGGCGTCGAGCGCCTCCGTGTCGGTTGCCGACGTATAGGTGACGCGGCCGACGTCCTTCAGCCAGGAATGTTCGGGGCCGATGCCGGGGTAATCGAGGCCGGCCGAGATGGAATGGCCTTCCTGGATCTGCCCGTCATCGTCCATCAAGAGGTAGGTCCGATTGCCGTGCAGCACGCCGGGACGGCCACCGGCGAGCGAGGCCGCATGGGCCGGGGTGTCGAGCCCATGGCCGGCCGCTTCGACGCCGAAGATTTCGATATCCTGGTCGTCCAGGAACGGGTGGAACAATCCTATGGCGTTGGAGCCGCCGCCAACGCACGCCACCAAGGAATCGGGCAACCGGCCCTCGGCCTCCTGCATCTGGGCGCGGACCTCCGTGCCGATGATCGACTGGAAGTCGCGCACCATGGCCGGATAGGGATGCGGCCCGGCCGCCGTGCCGATGCAGTAGAAGGTCGAATCGACGTTGGTGACCCAATCGCGCAGCGCCTCGTTCATGGCGTCCTTGAGCGTCTTGGCCCCGGATTGCACCGGGCGGACTTCGGCCCCGAGCATCTTCATGCGAAAGACGTTGGGCTTCTGCCGCTCCACGTCGACCGCGCCCATGTAGACGACGCAGGGCAGGCCGAAGCGCGCGCAGGCGGTCGCGGTCGCGACCCCGTGCTGCCCGGCTCCGGTTTCGGCGATGATGCGGGTCTTGCCCATGCGCAGGGCAAGCAGGATCTGGCCCAGCACGTTGTTGATCTTGTGGGCGCCCGTATGGTTCAGCTCGTCGCGCTTGAAATAGATCTTCGCGCCATTGCAACGCTCCGTGAGCCGCTCTGCGAAATAGAGCGGCGACGGCCGGCCGACGTAATGGGTATGCAGGTCCCGGATCTGCGCCGCGAAGGCCGGATCCTTCTTGGCCTCTTCATAGGCGCGCTCGAGCTCGAGGATGAGCGGCATCAAGGTTTCGGCCACGAATCTTCCGCCGAACACGCCGAAATGGCCGCGTTCGTCCGGCCCGTTGCGGAAGGAATTCGGCATTTCCGGCTTCACCACGGATCATCTCCTCGGATAGCGACCCCTGGGCGCCGCGGACCGTCGGCGCGAGCCGCACTCCGCGCGGCGCGCACGAAAGCGAGAATCTTTTCCGGGTCCTTGACTCCGGGCGATGTTTCCACGCCGGACGACACGTCCACGGCGGGCGCACGGCTGACCGACAGGGCTTCGCCGACGTTATCGGGCGTAAGCCCTCCCGAAAGCATGAAGGGCACGGGCAGGTCAAGCGCCGAAAGAATTTGCCAGTCGAAAGCGACTCCGTTGCCGCCCGGAAGCGGCGCGCCGGGCGGTGGCTTGGCATCGAACAGGATCTCGTCCGCGACGGCCGCATAGGCCGGCACGGCAGCGAGGTCGTGCCTCCCCGAGATCCCGAGCGCCTTCATGACAGGCCGGCCGAAACGTGCCCGGATGGCCGCGACACGCTCCGGCGATTCGCGCCCATGCAGTTGCAGCAGGGAGGGGTTGGCGGCTTCGATGACGCCGGCCATGAGCGCGTCGCCGGCATCCACGGTCAGGACCACGATCGCCGCACGGCCTTTCACGCCTGCCGCCAAGGCCCGCACCCCGTCCATCGTCACATGGCGCGGGCTCTTCGGAAAGACGACGAACCCGACGCGCTCGACCCCAGCCTCGAGCGCCGCCTCGAGTGTCGCTTGCGTGGAAAGTCCACAGATCTTGATGAGCGGTGACACGGTCAAGGTCCTTGGAGCCGCGCCGGTTCGGGACGTCGGACAGGATGCGATGCATAAAGCATTTTGCCTCGGAGGTAACGTCTGCTGCTCCGAAGATGAGTCCGGGCCAGCCTCGCCGGCTTCCGGCGGCTTGCGACCGTCCCGACAACTTGCGCGTTACCCAAGTGCGATACGCAAACGGAGAGAGAACAATGACCCGACAGGCGAGCATCGCGGCTCCCGAACCTGGGCCGATGCCGGGAGACCCGTTCCCGGAACCGGTCGCGCCTCCGGCCCCGCGCGAAGAACCGCCGGACGATCCGCTGGGCATTCCCCAGCCCGGACCCGATACGATCAACCCGGGCGTTGGCGAACCCTTGGGCATCCCCCCCGGTGCGCCTCCCGAGATCCCGGGCAACCCGATGGGTCCAACGGTCTTCTGATCGGGACGACTCAGAAAAAGGCCCGCTGGCTTGTGCCAGCGGGCCAGTCTGCGTTGGGTCGTTCTATGAATGCCCGAAACCGCAAAGAGTTCATGCGAAATCAGCCCCCATGCCCGTGGCGGAACCGGCAGAACGCTCGCCCATGGATTGGCTGAGAATTTCACGAGATTCCCAGCCAGACCATTGCCGTATCTTCTCAGCGTGCGGGGCAGCGAGCCGTGTTGGTTTCCGACAGGCATGGGCTCTGCTTGTTCTTCAGGTCGCCGCCAAGCTTGGCCTGAGCAGGGGTGAATTGGAGGACCGAAATTACAATGGCAGACAAAATGGTCAGGGTTTTGATCATTGGCGTCGCTCCAGAGGTGGGACGCTCGCGCTATGCCAAAACTATGTGACGCCCTCGTAACAGGTGGACATAAGCCTTAGACTCGAGGCAACCCGTCATCGCGTTGTGCGGTGGCGAATGGCTCGAGTTCGCTCTCGCGCGATCGGCAAATAGTAGATAGAGGTCGACGACATTGTTGCCCTCACGGCTGAGGTCGGATCGTGCTCTGGCGTGTTCCATGCGGCAATAATCCGCGGAGGCAAACCAGCGCAAGCCCACGCACACGAGTGGAGTGGAGTGGCGGCCCCGCGGCGGCAAGGGGCTCATCACTGCGCGAACTTCCGTGAAGGCGAGAAAAACGGCTGCGTAAGCGCGCATTATCGGCGCTCATAGCGCAGCGCCCTTGAGCCGCTCGCGCATGCGCGGTGCGACAAAGTCAATGAACGCGCGCAGCTTGAGCGGCAGACGGGATTGGCTGTTGTAGACCAAATGCACCGGCCGGGGCGGCGGCTCGAAAGCTTCGAGCGCGATCGCCAGCGTTCCTTGCCGGACATGATCGACGATCTGGTAGGACATGGTGCGAGCCAATCCCATGCCGGCGATTGCCGCGTCGATCGCGGCTTCTATCGTGTTGACGCTTAGGCGGGGGCGCAGCGTCGCGGCGAGTTCGACGCCGTCCGCTTCGAACCGCCAGACTCCGGGTGAAGAGACGCTTTCGAACGAGATGGCGGCATGGTTCAAGAGATCGCCGGGCGTCGCCGGGCTTCCGCGCTCGGCGAGGTAGGCGGGACTTGCGCAGACGACGCGGCGCACAGATCCGAGTCGGCTGGCCACCAGTGCGCTGTCCGGGAGATCGCCGATACGGAGGGCGACGTCCACATGGTCGTCCACGAGATGCGCCACTCGATCGGTCAGCACTAAGCCGACGTCGACATCGGGATAGGCACTAAGAAAGTCCATCACCACGGGTAGGACGTGCAGCCGACCGAACATGACCGGGGCGGTCACCACGAGGTCTCCCCTGGGCGCGGTGTACTCGCCGGCGGCGGCACGTTCCGCCTCGTTCAAGTGCTCCAGGATGGTTCTGGCGGCTGTGACGAAGGAACGGCCTGCAGGCGTGAGCATAAGGCCTTTTGATGACCGGGTCAGCAGGCTGGCGTTGAGATGCGCTTCCAGCTCGGAGACTTTCCGGCTGACGGTAGCGAGAGGAAGGCCGATGTTTCGGCTCGCCTTCGAGAGGCTGCCGGCCTGCACCGCCTGGAGCAGGATGGACATGGCATCAAAGCGGTCCAATGGTCCTCTTCCGTTTTTCGAGAGGCATAATCCCCGTAGTGCAGCCTATCGGAATTTTGTGGAACGCCAAATTGCGAATGGAGATTTGACCGACGCGGGTGCCCTCGAGACGTTCCTCGCTGGCCTCGATGCGCGAGGCCCCGGAGCGAAGCCATTGCGAGTTGGGCCGGACCAGGGGCACCATCGCGGCCGCGCACCCTGCACCCTCCTTGCCCAACCTCGCCAAGGCGCTCGGCGGGACGCTGTCGTCTGATGACCGGCGCAATGGCCGGCCTTGTGCAGTTCCGATGCCGAGCAAGGCTTTTCGGGCTATCTCGTGCCGGACCTCCGCGTCCTGGTCGATATCGTTGCAACGCCCGCCGAAGACGAGCGCGCTGGTCCGATAGCGGCGGTGCGCGCGCTCGGCCGCAGGATGCTGAGATGGAATGCAGCGCATCCGTCCGAGGATGGAGTCGCGCCCGTAAAATCATTGGGGCGCTGACGACACAGCGAAAATTCTTTCGATGTGACACGAGGCGCCGAGGTCAATGCCGCCCGCAGCAGCCGGTCGAACAGCCAGCGCCCAAGCAAAGATCTGCTACCCCGGCACCGCTTAAGGTCCTTCCACCTTTCGAGAGGGTAGTTCCCGACGATGGCGACTATTCAGCGGCACTGAGAGGGGCGAAATAGCGTCAGTCGGCTTAATTCGACCCCCAAGAGGAGCCACATCATGTCGCGCATTGCCCTCCCCACCACTATCGGCGCAGCACCCGCCGCGTCGCAACCCATGTTGGAAGCCGTGAAGAAGCAGCTGGGCGTCGTGCCCAACCTGTTCCGTCTCGTGTCGAACAGCACTGCTGCGCTCGAAGGCTATCTCGGCCTATCAGGCGCG
>JBBPYT010000411.1:0-8346 GCA_038199665.1 Hyphomicrobiales bacterium | reverse complement strand
TTCGCCTCCCGGTGGTGTCAGACGGGAGCTATGCTATCAGGCAGTACATGAAGCCAGTCATGCTTGGAAGGTCAAACGCGCCGCAAGGTCAGCGCAACACCGCCCTCGCCCGGACCCAGACGCGTTCAGCGGCCGCCGATGCATGGCCGGGCAGGTTCTTCGCGGCCGCGGAGGTTGACCGTACTGGCGTCCATGACCTGCGCCAGCACGAGGGCCTCACTGCCTTGCCGGGCGAGCGGATCAGTCCCCTGATCCTAAGCCTCCAGGCAGCGCACCGCCACAAAGCCGGCCAGGGAAGCGACGCTGTTCCCGGGTCCGGGGACTTCCGTGGCGACGGCCGATCCGGCGCCGGATCGGCCGTCCATTATATGGCGTTCGAGGGAGCCGGGGGCGAACGGTTCAAAGCAGTCCGTTGGCTTTCAGGATTTCGGGCGCATTGGCCTTGGTGATGGTCATGGTGGGCAGCACGATCGACTTCTGCACCTTCTCGCCGTTGAGAACCTTGATGGCTTGACGGAGGCCCTCGGCTCCCGGCGTCGGATACAGGAAGGTGGCGGCCAGTTCACCCTTGTTGACCCATTGCACGCCCTCATCGGGAAGAGCATCGACGCCCAGGAACAGGATGTTCTTCTCGCGCCCAGCATCCTTTGCCGCAAGGTAGGCCCCATAAGCCATCGGGTCGTTGTGGCCGTAGACCAGGTCGATCTTTTCGTTGTTGCGGAGGGCGGTGGTCATGATGTCGTAAGCGGCTGCCTGCTTCCAGTCGCCCGATTGTTTGTCGAGCAGATATTTGATGCCGCTTTCCTTGTCGGTGTTCTCGTGGAAGCCGTTCGAGCGGTCGTGGCTCGCCTGGGTGCCGAGGCCGCCCCAGATCTAGACCACATTGCCCTTGGCCTTGCCGGGGCCGCCCAGAAGCTTCACCGCATGTTCGCCCGCGGCCCGACCGATCACGACATTGTCGCCGCCGATGAACTGCGTGATGTCCTTGGTGTCGACGTTGCGGTCGAGCACGATCACGGGGATCTTGGCGTCGATCGCCTTCTGCACCACGGGTGTCAGGCCGGCCGATTCTTTCGGCGAGATCAGCAGGACCTTGACTTCCTGGCGGATCAGGTTCTCGACGTCGGCGACCTGCTTTTCGGTCTTGTCCTCGCCATCGGTGACGATGAGATCGACTTCGGGGTGTTTCGCGGCTTCCGCCTTGATGTCCTTGTTGAACTGTACGCGCCACGGCTCGATCGTCGTGACTTGGCTGAAGCCGATGGTCCATTTGGCCGCAGCTATCGCCGGAGTCCAGCCGGCCGGAAGATAGATCGTGGCGGAGGTGCCTGCGACGCTCATCGCGAGCTTGAGAAATTGGCGCCGTTCCATGGAATTTCCCCTTAAATGATTGATTGCTGTTTTTCTGGCGGCAAATCCGAACGGACTGCCGATCCGCTGCGTCCGGCGCGAGTTCCGACAAAAAGGAACCGTTGGCCGATGTCAGCGAGATTGCGCTCCTGCACAAGCACGGTCACCACGATGATCGCGCCCTTCAAAACGAGTTGCAGGTTGGAATTGATGTTGTGCAATTGGAGAATGTCCGACAGCAGCCCGAAGATGAACACTCCGACCAGCGTTCCGGACAATCCTCCGCGACCGCCCATCAGGCTCGTCCCGCCGATCACCACTGCCGCAATGGCGTCAAGCTCGAGACCCGAGCCGGCGTCCGGCTTGCCCTGCCGGTATTGTGCGACGTAAAGCACGCCAGCCAGGCACGCGAGCAGACCCGAAAACGCATAGGTGGCGATCTTGACGCGATCGACACCAATCCCGGACAGGCGGGTGGCCTCCTCGTTGCCTCCGATCGCATACACATACCGCCCGAATGTCGTGAGACTCAACAGGGCGCCGAACAGAATGATGGCGGAGATGAAAAACAGCCCGGGGACCGGCAGGACACCCCACAGCATCGAGCGCAGCAGGTCGAAATCCGGCGTCGCATTCGATCCGGGATAGACCGGCAGAACTGCGCTGTCCTGCCCGGCCGTGAGGCGAGCGATACCGAGCGTCGACACCATCATGGCCAAGGTCACGATAAAGGGCTGGAGCCGGCCCACCACGATGATGACGCCGGTCAATGCCCCAACCGCAAGTCCGACCGCCGGCGCGACGAGCAGAACCCCCGGAACGCTGAATTTGGGGGCAACTTGGGCCGCGGCGTACCAGAAGGCGAGGACCGCGGCGGCGAGCCCCGCCGAAGCCGGCAGGGCCAGGGCCGTGATCCCACCCGGCGCCGAGGCCGCTCGATGCCCGATCGCGACGCCGTTCTGCCGCGCCAGCTGTTTGCGGACGAATTGGACAAGCCCCGCCACGGCCACGAAGGCGACGGCGGCCAGCACCGGCGCGCCGACGATTGCCGCGGGCGTCCAGCCCGGCTGTGTCAGCAGCATGCCCGTGATGACCGAGCCGAACGCCATCACCGATCCTACCGACAGATCGATGCCGCCGGTGAGGATCACCATCGTCATACCGACCGCGACAAGGCCGGTGATCGACACCTGCCGGAGGACATCGGTCAGGTTGCCGTAAGACAGGAAGATGTTGGTGCCGCGCGAGGTGACGGGCGAGAACCCTACCCCGATCGAGAAGATGATGATGAGACCCCAATAGAGCTTGGTGCGGGACAGGGCGTGCCAGAGCGTCATGCCGACAATCTCCCCAAGCTCGGGTCCAGGCGAGCCGGCGGCGAAGCCAGAGCCATGACGCCTTCCTCGCTGGCCTCTTGGCGACTCAGGATTCCGGCGCTGCGGCCTTCGCACATGACGAGGATGCGATCCGCCAAGGCCAACACCTCGGGCAGTTCCGAACTGACCACGACGATGGCCAGTCCCTCGGCGGCCAGTTCGAAGACCAGATCGTAGATCTCCTGTTTGGCGCCGACGTCGATGCCCCTGGTCGGCTCGTCGAGCAGCAGGATGCGAGGCCGGGTCGCAAGCCACTTGGCCATGACGACCTTTTGCTGATTGCCTCCGGACAAGGACTTGGCGGCCTGGCCCGGCCCGGCGCAGCGGATTCGCAAGGCCTCGATCGCTTCACGCGCCGTGCGACTCTCGCGGCCGCGCGTTCGGATGCTGAAGCGTGACAACGTTTCGAGGGAAGGCAGCACGACGTTGGCCGAGATCGACATATCGATCAGAAGCCCTTTGCTCTTCCGGTCTTCGGGTACGAAGGCGAACCCGAGAGCTTTGGCCGCGCGCGGGTCCCTGATCGCCACCTCGCGTCCCGCGACCCGGACGGAGCCGCCGCTGAGGCGGTCGCTCGCGGCAAAAATGGTTTCCAGGATTTCGGTGCGGCCCGATCCGAGCAGGCCCGCGATGCCGAACACCTCCCCGGCCCGCACGTCGAAGGTGATGTCGTCGATGACGCGCTTGCGCCCGTGCCGGGTCGCGACGTCGGCCCAAAGCCCTTCCACCGACAACATGACCGGATTGGTGTTCGCCACGCCCGCGCGCGCCGTCGGAGCCAGTGCCCGACCCACCATGGCCTTGATGATCTGATCGCGGGACGTTTCGGCGATCGGTGCCGTCAGGACGTGCCGACCGTCGCGCAACACCATGACGCGATCGGCGAGGGCTATCACTTCGTCCATGCGATGCGAGATATAGACGATCGCCACCCCGGCGGTCGTGAGCTGCGCAATGACCTTGAACAAGGTGGCACATTCCGCCGACGACAACGCCGAGGTCGGCTCATCCATGATGAGCGCGCGGGCATCGAGCGACAAGGCCTTGGCAATCTCCACCGTCTGCTGCTCGCCGATCCGCAGCGACCCCGCCTTGGCCTCCGGATCGATCGCAATGCCCAAACGCGCCAGCAAGGCCTGTGCGGCTTTCACCATGGCACGCTTGTCGATGACGAGACCGGCGAGCTTGGGTTCGCGGCCCAGGAAGATGTTGGCCGCGACCGAGAGTTCCTGAACGAGGTTGAGTTCCTGATGAATGATCGCGATGCCGGCGTGCTCCGCGTCCAGGACGCCGTGGAACCGAACGGGCGCGCCGTCGACCCTGACTTCCCCTTCATCCTGGCCCAGCACGCCGGCGACGATTTTCATCAGCGTCGACTTGCCGGCTCCGTTCTCACCCACCAGCGCCAGCACCTCGCCGGCATCGAGCTGAAAGCCGACCTCGTGGAGAACGGTGACCGGCCCAAAGCGCTTGCCGATACGGCAGGCTTCGAGCACCGGAGCGCCGCGCCGTCCGGCGCGTCGGCCGTCCCGATGTTCGTTCTCCGACGGGTCCGCGCCGGATTGCCCGTTCAATGGCTTCCTCCGCTCAGGCTGCAAGCAAGCGTCATTGTTGTGGTTGAACTAGCGTGCTAGCTTTCTCCGCGGGCGTCAAGCCGCTCCCGGTGCGGTCGAGTGTCTGACGCTGGGTGCGTTCATCGACAGCGGAACGAGTGAGCGGTGATGAGCCCGTATGGAGAGCCGGTCGTCAAGGCACGTTCGTTCAAGGCCGATCACGTCTACCGTGATCTGAAGCAGGCGATCATCGATGGCACTTTTTCTCCCGGTGCCCCGATCGACAAGGACGAGCTCTGCTTCCGCTTCAAAGCATCCCGCTCGCCCGTTACGAACGCGATCAACCGGCTTGCCTACGAGCGTCTGGTGCTTGTCGAACCGCAACACGGCTCCTTCGTGGCGCCGATTTTCCTCGACGAGATCACGCAGTTCATGATGCTACGCCGCGCTCTCGAGACCGAAGCAGTCGCGGAAGCGGCGAAACGGGGCGACACGGGCCTTTGGACATCTCTCGATCGCAATCTGGTCTATCAGCGGGCGGCGCTGCAGGTCGCGGACTACCGGCGGTTCTTTCAGCTGGATGTCGAATTCCACCATGCGATCGTCGGCGCGAGCGGGTGGGCGAAATTCAACCAGGTTTTGGAAGACGTGCATTCGCATCTCGATCGCGCCAGGCGCGTAATCATGCCGATCCCAGGTCATCTGGACGCCACCTGGGAGGAACACGCAGCCATTCTCGAGGCGCTCAAACGTGGCTCGCCCGAGGCGGCGGCGAGCGAAATGCGCCATCACATCGACCGCGTCGCCCGGCAGTTTCAAAGCTTCTCGGCCGAGCACCCGGCTCTGTTCGGGGACACCGCGTTCGATTTCAAGCAAGATACCCTCCGCAAGCCCGATGCCGCAGTGGCCTGACGGTCCGCCCGCCGGAGGAGACAATGCTGGGCTTTGTGCGCAGCTGAATAAGCCAGAACCGGGTCGCCCAGTTGGCTGCACGTCCGAGCGCGCTGGACTCTTTATTCGTATTTCGGAGTTTTCGGGTCCCCTGAGACCATAGACCCGCACGCACTTCTCGAATGACGAGGACGCAACCGATGGACATCCGCGACCTCTTGACGGGCGCACTCCTGTCATCCCGATCCGCACCCCCAGCCTGAGCTTTCTTTCCCGCGAACGCCGACGCCGCGACCGCGTTGAACGTGCATGCCGCACGCCTTCTTCACGATCGGACATTCGACCCGCTCCATCCCGGAGTTCGTGGATCTGCTGCGCCCTTCGCACATCCGTCTGGTCGTGGACGTGAGAACGGTCCCGCGCTCACGCGCCAACCCGCAGTTCAATCGGGACACCTTTCCGGCCCTGCTCGCGGGTCTCGACATCGGGTACGAGCATATTGCGGAGCTTGGCGGATTGCGGAGCAAGCGGGGCTCGACCTCCGCGTCGCCGAACCCGTTCTGGCAAAACCAGAGTTTTCGCAATTACGCCGACTATGCCCTGACTGAACCCTTTCGGGTCGGTCTGGCGCAGCTTCGGCGCCTCGGTCAGGAACGGTGTTGCGCGATCATGTGCGCGGAAGCCGTGTGGTGGCGCTGCCACCGCCGGATCATCGCCGACTACCTGATGGAAGCGGGCGAAGCGGTGTTCCACATCCTCGACGCGAGACACGTGGCCGGGGCGAGGCTGACGCCTGGCGCATGTCGGCGCCCGGACGGTACGATAATCTATCCTGAAGCCGAGGGCTCCCCTTAGTCTCCGCCGCATGCCGTCCGCTCCCGGAGAGCTGCGAGGGGATATGTCAGTCGAGGCTGGCCTCGCTTTCCTCGATGCCGATCAGGTGGCGCAGCCGGCTCGGCAGCAGCTCGCCCTGGCTTTCAAGCACCGGATAGGCCGCTGCCGCGACGAGGTGCATGTTCACCCGCTTGAGATCGCGCAGGATGTCGAGGTGGAGCGACCCCGAGTCCGCCAGTTCGGGCCGTCCGACCCGAAGCTGCTCCAGGTGGTTGGTGGTCGCCCGCGCCTCGATGTCGCGGAACACGTCCTTCTGCGCCGCGAGCAGCCGCGCGCCGCGCACGTCGCCGCTGAGGAAGACGGCACCGGCCGCCCGGACATTGGCGAGCAGCTGGTCGATGATGCCGCGCAGCTCCTTTTGCCCTGCCGGGGAGAAGGTCAGGCCCCGCTTGACCTTCTTGGCCGCCAGCCCGAGCAGGTTGCGATCCAGGACATCGCCGGCGTGTTCCATGTTGGTGGCGAAGGCCATGATGTCCTGCGCGCGGCGATAATCGGCTTCAGACATGGCGTCCGGGTCGAGCGTCGTCAGATAGGCCTTGATCGCCGTATTCAGCCGGTCGAGCACGTCGTCGAGGCGCTTCGTTTCGCTGATCCGCTTCCGGTCATTCTTTTCCATCGCATCCCTGAAGCCGAGCAGCATGGCTTCGAGCACATCGGCGAGGCGCAAAGCTTCGCGCGCCGCGCCGCCGAGCGCCACCACCGGCGTTTCGGATGCGGAGCTGTCGAGATAAAGCGGACGCGCGGGATCTTCCGCCGACACCCGCGCCGGCAGCAGCCGGCGCAGCAGGCGAGCGAAGGCCGGAAGAAAGGGAAAGAACAGGACCGCCACGGCAAGGTTGAACAGGGTGTGGAAGTCCGCCACGGCCCTGGCATTGTCGGGTTCGACCGCGACAATGAGGCGGGAGAGCGGCGACAGCAGCACGAGGCCGACCGCCACGCCGACGAGGCGGTTGAGGAGATTGCCCAGCGGCAGCCGCCTGGCCACCGGGTCGTTGCCCGTGGCCCCTTCGAGACAGGGATTGATGGCCGTGCCGAGATTGGCCCCCAGCACCAGCGCGAAGGCCGTATAGGGGGGCACAACGCCCTTCGCCGCGAAGGACATGACGAGCAGCACGATCGCCACGGACGAATGCGCCGCCCAGGTCAGCCCGGCCGCGAGCACGAGGTCGACGATCGGCTGGGTTGCGACGATGCCCAGGAGCAGGCGCAGACTGGGCGCGTCCTCGTAAGGCGTCACGACATGCAGAAGATCCCGGAGCGCCATGAGCATCAGGCCGAGGCCGATCAGAACCCGCCCGAAGTCACGCGGGCCAGCGGCTGCCCGCCGGAACATCAGGACGCCGATCAGGATCAGAACCGGGGCGACCGAAGCCACATCGAAGGACAGCAGCTGAACGATCAGCGTCGTTCCGACGTTCGCCCCGAGCATGACGGCGAGCGCCGGCACGAGATCGACGAGCCCGCCCGCCGCGAAGCCCGTGATCATCAGGCCGGCGGCGGTGCTGCTCTGGAGGATCGCGGTTGCGCCGAGCCCTGCCAGGAAGGCCTTGAAGCGGCTGTTCAAGGCGGAGGCCAGGGCGACCCGCAACCGTGCACCGAAGGCGCGCTGGACTCCCGTCTGCACCATGCGCACGCCCCACAGCAGCAGGGCCACCGAGCCGGCTAGATTGAGCAGCGTAAGCGGAAGTTCCATGCCCTTTCCTAATTGCTCCAGCATGCCACAAAATTCTTGGGAGTCCCTTAGTTACACGGAGTCGTTAATCGCCGCTTCGATGATGTCCAGCGCCTCCAGCATTTGCGCCTCGGTGGTGATCGGCGGCGGCGTGAGGTCAGCGTCCTTTTGCGGGTGGATCGCATCGTCTTGTTCGTGCGCCGCGACCATCCTTGGGCGGAGCGGGGCTCCATCCCGATCGGCGATATCTCCGGTTGCGAACCCGTCATTCGCGAGCGTGGTTCGATCACGCGCGAAGTCTTCGAAGCCCGGCTCGCCGAAGCGGGCGTCAGGCCGGGGCCGCTGTTCGAAGTGCAGACCCGCGAAGCTGTCCGGGAGGCGGTTTCGGCGGGCTTCGGGCTCGGCATCATTTTCGAGAGCGAACTCGTCGAAGACCATAACATTCGCGGCCTTGCGGTCGAGGGTGCGGATCTGTCCGTCGAAGAATACGCGGTCTGCCTCGAGGAGCGCCGGCGCATCCCCTTGGTGCGGGCCTTCGTCGACATGGCGCGGCAGGTCGCCGGGGACGCATGCGGCCGGGATGCGGACCCACATTCTTCGAACACCCAGG
>JBBPYT010000410.1:0-37916 GCA_038199665.1 Hyphomicrobiales bacterium | reverse complement strand
TCTCCAATCCGGGCTGGTTCGCGTCGATCTATTCGGCCGAAACGCCGGAACTCGGGTTGCCTGCGGCGCTCGTGGGCCAGCCGGAAAGCTGATGCGGCTGACCTGAGCTGTCACCCCGGGCGGGGTCGAGCCGAGCCCGGGGCCCAGACCCAGCCGGGGTCGTCGAAGTCGATCCCGGATCTCCGCTGCGATGCATCCGGGACGACGCAGCATGAGGCCGCTTCGCTCCCCGCGAGGCTGGGGGCCGCCGCATCTCGGACCGACCGGAGACCTTCCCGTTGCGCTCCATCCAACCTACCTCCGCCGAAGACCACGCCGACGATCCGGCCCAACCGATCGCGATCGAGGCGAGAGGCATCCGCAAGGTGTTCGGCGCGACGGTTGCGGTCAACGACGTTTCGTTCCACATCCGGGCCGGCGAGACCCATGCCCTTCTGGGCGAGAACGGCGCCGGCAAGTCGACCCTCGTCAAACTCCTGTCCGGATTGATCCTGCCCAATACGGGGAGCTTCGCGGTCTTCGGAACCCCGGCGGTTCTGGCCGCTCCGCGTGCCGCGCACGAGCTCGGCATCCAGACGGCATTCCAGGAACTCACCATGGTCAAGGACCTCACAGTCCTCGACAACATGCTGATGCCCTATCCGCCGCGCAACGCCTTGGGCCAGATCCGCAAGCGCGAAGCCCTCCGCCAGGTGTCGTCGCATCTTCACGCCCTCGGCCTCGACGGGATCGATCCGGGCGCGGAACTGCGCGACCTCGACCTCAACGAGCGCCAAAAGATCGAGATCGCCCGTGCCCTGTTCCGCAAGCCCCGTGTTCTGCTGCTGGACGAGCCCACCTCGACGCTCTCGGGGCGCGACATCGACTGGCTCGGCGGGCTGATCGAAGCTCTGAAGGCGGACCGCGTCACCATCGTGTTCATTTCGCACCGGATGCGTGAGGTCCGCGCCTTCTGCGATCGCGTCACGGTGCTGCGCAACGGCAAGCATATCGCGACCGAGGCCTTATCGAGCGTCACCGATGAAGCACTGATCGACATGATCGTCGGCAAGTCGCTCGGCCGGTCCTTTCCGCCGAAGCCGCCGGCCCCCTTGCTCGGCGGCGACCCCGTCCTGAGCGCGCGCGACCTGGCCGCCGAAAAGCGGCTGCACGACGTGTCCTTCGACCTGCGGCGCGGCGAGATCCTGGGCGTCGCCGGCCTGCAGGGGATGGGACAGCTCGAGCTGTTCCTGGCCCTGTTCGGCATGGCCGAAAGCTCCGGCTCGATCAGCGTCGACGGCCGACCCGTCACATTCACCTCGCCGCGCGACGCCGTCGACGCGCGGGTCGGCATCAGCCTCGTCCCGGAAGATCGCAAGACGGAAGCCTTGTTCCTCCGGCTCGATGGCCGCAGCAACGTGTCGTTGCCCGTGATCGAGCGCTACACCCGCTTCGGCCTGATCGACTGGCATCGCGAGGAGGCCGATGCGGCGCGCGTCCTGGCCCGTCTCAATGTCGAGCTGCGCGCCTTGTGGACCGGCATCCGGGCCTTTTCGGGCGGCAATCAGCAGAAGGTCGCCATCGCCAAATGGCTTTTCGCCCAGAGCCGGGTGCTCCTGCTGTTCGACCCGACCCGGGGCATCGACGTCGGCACGAAATATGAAATCTATGCGTTGATGCAGGAATTCGCGGCCGCAGGCGGTTCGATTCTGTTCCATTCGACCGAGATCGCAGAGCTCGATCATCTGTCCCATCGCGTCCTCGTGCTCTACGCCGGGCGGGTCGCGGTCGAGCTTGAAGGCGCCAGCATCAGCGAGGATGCCATATTGCGGGCGACCCTCGGCAGCGGCCCCAAAGCCCTGGAACTGCAATGAGCACCGCAATGCTGCAGGCCGCCTCCCAGCCCAGCCGCGGGCGCCTCGCCAGAATGCGGCTCGGGCGCCATCGCGGGCCGATCATCGCCATTCTGGCCTTTCTGATCTGCTTCGGGCTGATCCGGGCGGTCAGCGGCGGCTCGCTCGGCTATTATGAAGCGAGTACGCTCGCCTCGGGAGGAGCCACGCTCGCTATCGCGGCCTCCGGACAGACGATCGTCATTCTGTCCGGGGGATTCGATCTTTCCGCCGCCGCCGTGATCTCGCTCGTCAACGTTACGCTGGCGAGCCACATGGGGGACGGCGTCTCGAGCATCCTGGCGTGGACTCTCGCCGGCATCTTCATCGGCATGCTGGCCGGTGCCTTCAACGGCTTCTTCATCGCGGTTCTGCGGTTGCAGCCGATCGTGGTTACGCTGGCGACCATGTTCATCCTGCAGGGGGTGACGCTGCTCGTCATGGAGAAGCCGGGCGGTCAGATCCCGGCAGCCTTCGGACCGTGGCTGACGGGCGATGCCGTGCCGGGGGTCTTGCCCATGCCGATCCTGCTGCTCGGCCTTCTGCTCGGTGCGTGGTTTCTGATCAAGAACACGGTCTTCGGCAAGGCCATCTATGCGATTGGATCGGATCGGGAGGCGGTGCGGGCCGCCGGCCTCTCGGTCAGGCGCAACGAGTTCTTCGTCTACGTCCTGGCGGGCGGGCTCTACGGCCTCGCGGGCGTGTTCATCAGCGCCCAGACCGGCTCCGGCGACCCGCTCGTCGGCAACCCCATGCTGCTGCAGATGTTCGCGGCGGTGGTGGTCGGCGGGACGTTGCTGGGCGGCGGGCGCGGCGGCCCGCTCGGCACGGTCTTCGGCGCCTACGTGCTGATGATGGTCGTCAACATTCTGCTCGTGCTCAACGTGCCGGCCTTCTATTCGTCCATCGTCGAGGGGGGCATTCTGCTTCTCGCGGTGCTCGGGGCCTCTCTTTCCCGCTCGTCGGTTCTGGCCACGACGCTACGGACGATGCTGCGGCGCATGAAAGCCCGCCGGCACCATCTCCCGCCGGAGCGCGCGGCGCTGCGCGATCACCGTCTCAGCCTCCCGGCACCGGACGCCGTCTACGCCAAGCCTCCCTATTGGGTGCGCCATGCCGACGTGCTGCGCACGGCGCTGCCCTCCTTCGCCTGCTTCGTCATCGTGCTCGCCGTCACGCAGGCCGTGCTCGGCAATACGCTGCTGTCCTGGAACTACTACAACTCGCTGGTCGTGCTCGGCAGCTTCCTGGCCATTCTGGCGCTCGGCCAAGGCACCGTCATTCTGACAGGTGGTCTCGACCTGTCGCTGCCCTGGACCATCGGCTTTTGCGGCATCCTCTGTGCGGGCCTGCTGAAGGGTTCGGATGCGGCGATGATCTATGCCGTGCCGGCCGCGCTGGCGGTCGGTGCCGCCGTCGGCCTTCTCAATGGCCTGGGCATCGTGGCACTCGGCATTTCACCTATCGTCATGACGCTCGCCATGAACGGCATCCTGCAAGGGATCGCCCTGGTCTATTCAGGCGGCACGCCGGACGGCTTCGCCTCGCCCGGTCTGCGCTGGTTCATGACCGGCCACCTCATGGGCGTCACGCCCATCGTCATCATGATGGCGTTGTTCGTCGCCGGCGCCGTCGTCCTGCTCGGACGCACGGCCTTCGGACGGCGGGTCTACGCCATCGGCAACGGGGTGCGGGCTGCCCAGCTTTCGGGCGTGCCGGTCGGCTCGACCATCGTTAAGGTCTATATCCTGTCCGGGCTCTGCGCGGCTCTCGTCGGCTGCCTGCTGTCGGGCTTTTCGGGCCAGGCCAGCCTCGGCATGGGCGACGAGTATCTGCTGCCCTCGATCGCCGTCGTGGTGGTCGGCGGTGCGCTGATCACCGGCGGCCGCGGCAGCTACATCGGCATGATCGGTGGCGTGCTCCTGCTGACGGCGCTACAAACCCTGCTGGCCGGAACCACCCTGCCCTATGCGATGCGCGCAATCCTGTTCGGGACCGTGGTGCTCCTGGCCGTCACCACCCTGCGCGAAAAGACGAACTGACCTCGGACGAAGACGAGAACGAGACGATCATGGCTGACCTCGCCCTGGCTCCGGGCCGCAGAATTCTGGTGACGGCGGGGGCGTCCGGGATCGGCCGCGCCATCGCGGATCTATTGATCGAGCACGGCGCGAGGCTCCACGTTTGCGACGTATCCGACGAGTTCCTGGCCGATTTCCGGGCTGCTCATCCGCGCCATGGCGCGAGCCGCTGCGACGTGTCGAGCGACGAGGATGTGGCCAGGCTGTTCTCGGAGATCGGCACGACGCTGGGCGGACTCGATGCGCTGATCAACAATGCCGGCATCGCCGGGCCGACCGGCGGGGTCGAGGATATCTCGCCGGCCGATTGGCGACGCTGCATCGACATCTGTCTTACCGGCCAGTTCCTGTGCACCCATCACGCCGTGCCGATGCTGAAGGCCGCGGGGGAAGGCGCCATCGTCAACCTGTCCTCGGCGGCGGGCCGCTTCGGCTACGCGTTCCGGACGCCCTATTCGGCGGCCAAATGGGGGGTCATCGGCTTCACGCAGAGCCTCGCCAAGGAACTCGGACCCGCCGGCATCCGGGTCAACGCGATCCTCCCCGGCATCGTCAGCGGGCCGCGCATGGAGGGGGTCATCCGCGAGCGCGCCGCGCAGGTGGGCGTCTCCTATGCCGACATGGAGAAGGAATACCTCAGCCGCGTTTCGCTGCGCCGCATGGTCGGCCCGGCGGATGTCGCCGCCATGGTGCTTTTTCTCCTGTCGCCCGCCGGGCGGAACATCTCCGGACAGTCGCTCGGCGTCGACGGCAATGTCGAATCGCTCTGAACGACCAAAGCCGCGCGACATCGGCAAGCAAGGGACGACAGCATGAAAAAGGTCATCATCACCTGCGCCGTGACGGGCGCGATCCACACGCCTTCGATGTCGCCTCATCTGCCGGTGACACCGGAAGAGATCGCCGACGCGGCCATCGGGGCGGCAGAAGCGGGTGCGGCCATCGTCCATCTGCATGCGCGCGATCCGCAGACCGGCCGGCCCGACCAGTCGCCGGAGGCTTTCGCCAGATTCCTCCCGATCGTGAAGCAGCGCACCAATGCCGTGGTCAATCTGACGACCGGAGGCGCCCCCTACATGACCGTGAAGGAGCGCGTGCAGCCGGCCGCGGCCTTCCGGCCCGAAGTCGCCTCCCTCAACATGGGATCGATGAACTTCGGCCTGTTTCCCATGCTGAAGCGCTACAAGACCTTCAAGCACGATTGGGAGCGGCAAGCCCTGGAGAACAGTCGCGACCTCGTCTTCAAGAACACCTACGCGGACATCGAGTTCGTCCTGCAGACTTGTTCGAACAACGGCACGCGTTTCGAGTTCGAGTGCTACGATACAGCGCATCTCTACAATCTGGCGCATTTCCTCGATCGAGGCCTCGTCAGGCCGCCGCTCTTCGTGCAAACCGTGTTCGGCATCCTGGGCGGCATCGGCCCGCATCCGGAAGATGTGATGCACATGCGGCGGACCGCGGATCGGCTGTTCGGCGACGGCTACCGCTGGTCGGTGCTCGGCGCAGGCCAGAACCAGATGCGAGTCGCCGCCATGGCGGCCGCCATGGGCGGTCACGTGCGGGTTGGCCTCGAAGACTCGCTGTGGGATGGGCCGGGCAAGCTGGCGCAATCCAATGCGGCCCAGGTGACTCGCGTACGAAAGATCCTGGAAGGGCTCGGCCTCGAGGTCGCGTCGCCCGACGATGCGCGCGAGATACTGGCGCTCAAGGGCGGCCACGACGTCAATTTCTGAGAAAGGATCTTGCCCATGCTACGGATCGAGGTCGTCAACCCGGATCGCGACCAATTGGGCGAGGGGCCGCTTTGGGATGTCGAGGAGCAGGCGCTCTACTGGATCGATTCCTATGGCCCGGCGGTGCATCGTCTCGACCCGAACGGCGGCCGCACGAGCTGGGCTTTGCCCGAACACGTCGGCTCGATCGCGCTGCGCCAAACCGGCGGCGCGGTCTGTTCGCTTCGCTCGGGGTTCCACGCGCTCGACTTCCGCACCGGGGCGGTCACGCGGCTCGCCCAGGCCGCGCCCGAAAATGCGCGCACGCGGATCAACGACGGGAAGGTCGACCGGCAGGGCCGCTTCCTGGCCGGCTCCATGGATTACGAGGAGCGCGATCCGCTCTGCGCCTTGTATCGTCTCGACCCCGACCTCGCCGTCACACAGTTGGACGACGGCATCATCTGCTCGAACGGCCCGTGCTGGAGCCTCGACGGCCGCACGCTCTACTTCGCCGATACGACCAGGCGGGTGATCTATCGCTACGATTACGATCCGCCGACGGGCGCGGCCTCGAATCGGCGCGTCTTCGCCGATTTCGCAGCCTTGGGCTTTCCCGGTTACCCGGATGGCGCGACCGTCGACGCCGAAGCCATGATCTGGAGCTGCGAAGTCTACCGGGGGCGCCTCTTGCGCTTCCGCCCCGACGGCATGCTCGATCGCGTGGTGGGCTTGCCGGTTGAAAGCGCCACGTCGCTGATCTTCGGCGGTCCGGATCTCGACATCGCCTACGTGACCTCGATGGCGCGGCCCATCGGTGGGGTGCCGCCGCGCGAGAAGGAAGCCGGTATGCTGTTCGCCGTGCACGGATTGGGGGTGCGCGGCGTGCCCGAGCCGCGTTTCGCCGGCTGTTCAAAATCGGATTGTGGGGAACGGACCATGCGCATCGAAGTTCTGGTGGATGTGAAGACGACCCTCGGCGAAGGCCCGTTGTGGGATGTCGACGAACAACGGCTCTACTGGATCGACAGCTTCGATGGCCGGGTGTTCCGGGCGACCGCGGACGGGCGCGAATTGCGCGCCTGGGACGTGCCGCAGAAGATTGGCTCCATGGCGCTGCGGCGCGGCGGCGGTGCGGTCGTGTCCCTGCAGCGTGGCTTCCACTTCCTCGATTTCGACACCGGCGACGTCGATCTGATCCACGACCCCGAACCCGACCTCGCCAACAATCGCATCAACGACGGCAAGGTCGACAAGCGGGGCCGCTTCGTCGCCGGATCGATGGACACGATGGAGGAAGGCGCCAACGGCGCTCTCTACAGCCTGTCGGCCGACCTCAAGGTAACGGTGCTCGACCGCGATATCATCTGTTCCAACGGCCCGTGCTGGAGCCCGGACGGAACCCTGTTCTACTTCGCCGACACCTGGTCCGGCGAGATCTGGGTCTACGACTACGACCTCGAAACCGGTTCCGCCACCAACCGGCGAACCTTCGCGACCCTCGACCGCTCGGGCGGCGGCGCGGCGGACGGCTCGACCGTGGATGCCGAGGGATTCCTCTGGAACGCCCAGGTCTACGACGGCAAGCTGGTCCGCTATGCGCCCGACGGCAGCGTCGATCGGGTGATCGAGATGCCGGTCAAGAAGGTGACCAGCGTGATGTTCGGCGGCCCGAACCTCGACGTGCTCTTCGTGACCTCCATGGCGAAGCCGCCGCTGCCGCGCTTTCCGGGGGATGGCGTGCTGCGCGGCAGCCTGTTCGCCGTCCACGATCTCGGCATCAAGGGTGTGCCGGAACCGCGCTTCGCCGGTTAGTCCGCCTCCCGAAAGGGCGTGCTCGCGTCCCGGCTTGAATGAGTGCTGCTGAGAGCCGCTCCCATTGCCGATCCTGGGCCGGGATGCCGAACCGCAGCCATTCGGGCCGCTCGGCGAAAGGTCTCACGAGTATGCCGGCGCAGCCCAGGTGCTCGAACCATTGCTTGCCGTCGCGAACCTGGGCAAGCCGGAACAACGGCGTGCCGCCGACGATTCTGGCGCCCGCGTTCGCCAAAAGCGCGTCGAGCCGGGCGGCTTCGACCTTAAGGTGGACAATGGTGTCCTTGAGCCAACCTGAATCGTCCAGAGCCCGGCACCCGACGGCAAGCGCCGGACCTGCCACGGCCCAGGGGCCAAGCGCATCCCGAATCGCCGGGGCCAGATCAGGCGAGGCCACCGCGAAACCAAGGCGCAGCCCCGCAAGGCCGTAAGTCTTGCCGAAGCTTCGCAGTATGATCGTTCGCGCCGACGGCAGCTTCGGCACGAGACTGCTCCCGTCCGGCATCACGTCCACGAAAGCTTCGTCGACCACGAGCAGGCCGACGCGGTCGGCCAAGTCCGCCAGGCGGTCGGGAGCAACGAGGCGTCCATCGGGGTTGTTGGGGTTGACCACGACGGCGACGTCGAAGCCGGCCAGCGCTGCCGCTTCCTCGACGACCTCGACCACCGCGCCCGCCCTGCCCCAAACCCGTGCATGTTCCGCGTAGCTGAAACCGAGAACGCCGACCCGGCGGGCCGGGAAGAGCCACTGCAGCCATTGGATCAGGGCCTGGGTACCGGGCGCCGCGATCACGCAAGCCGGATCGGCGCCGTAGGCGCACGCCGCCGCTGTTTCCAGCGCCACGACCGCGCCGGGCTCGGGCAGACGCTCGAAGCTCGCCGCTTCGAGAGCGCCGATCGGATACGGCCGGCCGTTGATGCCGGTCGAAAGATCGATCCACGGCTGCGGCGCATCGGGAAAGGCCGAGCGGGCTGCGGCGACATTCCCCCCGTGGTAGGTGAAGCTTGCGGTTCCTTCGCGTTCCCCGGCCATGATGCTCGTCACGATTCCGCTTGCCCTGTGTTCGCTCGGCGCCGAAGCTCTCCTCGGCTACCCCGAACCCCTTTACCGCGCCATCGGCCATCCCGTCACTTGGATGGGTGCGCTGTTGGCCGCACTCGACCGTCGCCTGAACGGCTCGGCGCAGGGGTTTGCGAGGCGGCGCGCCGCCGGCGTCGCGGCCTGGGCGTTGCTGCTCGGGGCGGTTGCGCTCGTCACGGTGCCTCTCGACATGGTGCTCTCCCGATCACTCGCCGGCTTCTTCGTGCTGGTCCTCCTCGCCGCGAGTCTGCCGGCCCAGCGCAGCCTTTATGTCCACGTCCGCGCCGTCGCCGATGCGCTCGAGCGCGACGGTACCGAGGCCGGCCGCGAGGCAGTGTCCATGATCGTCGGACGCAACACCGCCGTGCTCGAGCAAGCCGGCATTGCACGCGCCGCCATCGAGAGCCTCGCCGAGAACTTCGCCGACGGCGTCGTGGCCCCGGCCTTCTGGATAGCCGTCGGCGGCCTCAGCGGCGGCGCCCTCTACAAGGCCGCCAATACGGCCGACAGCATGATCGGCCATCGCAGCACCCGCTACGCCGCCTTCGGCTGGGCGGCAGCTCGCTTCGACGATCTCGTCAATCTGCCGGCATCGCGCTTCGCCGCACTGTGGATCGTATTGGCGGCTCCCCTGGCCGGCGCGTCTGCCGGCAACGCCTGGCGGGCGATGTGGCGCGACGCCTCCAAGCACCGCTCGCCCAATGCCGGCTGGCCGGAAGCCGCAACGGCGGGGGCACTCGGCCTGATGCTCGCCGGTCCGCGCGTCTACGGAACCGAGCGGGTCGAGGATGCCTACATGGGAGACGGGCGTCGAGACGCCACCGCTGCGGATATTCGCCGGGCGCTACGCCTTTACCGAACCGCTTGCGGCGTACAGTTGGCTGTCCTCGCCGCTCTGACCCTCATCGTGCGAGGCTGAGCAAGCGGTCGAGGTCGATGTATCGACCGAGATGCTTGGCCAGGGCATCGAGCGTAGCCTCGACATCGTGTTCGTAGCGCAGCACCGACGGACTGCCGCCGAGCCGCGCCAGCCAGGCGGCGCGCTGCCGGTCATCGGCAAAAAGCCCGTGCACGTACGCGGCTCGGATAAGGCCGTCGGCCGAGGTCGCGCCATCGGCCGAGCCGTCGGCGAAGCGCAACATCGGCCGGCCGCAATCCGGCCCCGTCGTTTGGCCCACGTGCATCTCGTAGCCCGCAAAGGGGACGCGGTCCTCGACCGATTCACCCTCGACCGCCCGCAGCCTCTTGTCGCCCCCGAGAACGGTCTCGACGTCGAGGAGGCCCAGGCCATCGCAGCATCCGGGCGGGCCTTCGACGCCCCCCGGATCGGCGATCTTCCGGCCGAGCATCTGGTATCCGCCGCACATGCCGAGCACGTGGCCGCCGCGCCGCGCATGGGCCAGGATATCGATATCCCAACCATTGCGGCGCAACGCCGAAAGGTCCGCGATCGTGGCTTTCGAGCCAGGGAGGATCACCAGGTCGGCCACCGGGAGCGCTTCGCCGGGACGCACCATGGCGAGAGACACATCAGGCTCGAGCCGCAGCGGGTCGAGGTCGTCGAAATTGCTGATCTGCGGCAGGACCGGCACCGCGACCACGATGGGGCCCGCGCCAGCCGAGTAGGCCCGCCGGGTCAGAGCGACGGCGTCCTCGGCCGGCAGGCGCCCAGCATCGGCGAAATGGGGAACCAGCCCAAGGGCCGGCCAGCCCGTGTGGCTTTCGATGATCCGCATCCCGGGCTCGAACAGGGTGGGATCGCCGCGGAATTTGTTGATCAGAAAGCCCGCAACGAGGGCTGAATCGTCGGGCGCGATCACGGCCTTGGTGCCGACGATCTGGGCGATGACGCCGCCCCGGTCGATGTCGCCGATCAGCACCACGGGGAGGTCGGCCCGGCGCGCGAAGCCCATGTTGGCGATATCGTTCAGGCGCAAGTTGACCTCGGCCGGACTGCCGGCGCCCTCCACCAGCACCAGATCGGCCTCCTGACGCATGCGCCCGAAACTGTCGAGCACGGCCGCCATGAGCCGCGGCTTCCAGTCCTGGTATTCCCGCGCCTTGGCATTGCCGAGCACCCGGCCCTGCACCACGACCTGACTGCCGACCTCGCTTTGCGGCTTGAGCAGCACTGGATTCATGTGAACGCTCGGGCTCACGCCCGCCGCTCGCGCCTGCAGGGCCTGGGCGCGGCCGATCTCCCCGCCGTCGGCGGTCACGGCGGCGTTGTTCGACATGTTCTGCGGCTTGAACGGGCGGACCTTCAGGCCGCGCCGCGTGTAGGCCCGGGCGAGGCCGGCGAGGATCAGCGATTTGCCGACGTCCGAGCCAGTGCCCTGAAGCATCAGGGCCCGTGCCACGCTCAGAACTCGATGCCCTGCTGGGCCTTCACGCCTGCTGCGAAATGGTGCTTGGTCGCCACCATCTCGGTGACGAGGTCGGCCGCCTCGATCATCTCGGGCTTGGCGTTGCGGCCGGTGACGACGAGGTGCAGGTCGGGCCGACGCGCCTTCAGGGTCGCCACGACCTCGCCGAGCGGCAGGTAATCGTAACGCAGCGCCACGTTGAGCTCGTCGAGCACCAGGAGTTTGATCGCCGGGTCGCGCATGAGTTCGAGCGCCTTGCCCCACGCGGCTTCGGCTGCGGCGATGTCGCGGGCGCGATCCTGGGTCTCCCAGGTGAAGCCCTCGCCCATGGAATGCCAGCGGACCAGGTCCGAGCCTTCCAGAATGCGGCGCTCGCCCGTGTCCCAGGCGCCTTTGATGAACTGCACCACGCCGACCGGCCAGCCATAGCCCATCGCACGTAGCACCAGGCCGAAGGCCGCCGTCGACTTGCCTTTGCCCGAGCCCGTGTTGACCATCAGCAATCCTTTGGACGCGATGGTTTTCGAGGCGACCTCCGCGTCCTGCACGGCCTTGCGGTGCGCCATCTTGAGCTTATGGCGCGTTGCGCTGTCGTCACCGGCACTCAAGTCTTTGGGCTGATCGGTCATCAAGGAAGCGCGCAGTTCATTCATGAATCGGCACCCTCGTCCTGCGACTCGGCGCTGAAGCACCGGCTCAGGAAGAGGGCTTGGGGAAGTGGCAAAAGCCCTCGTCCTGAGGTGGTCGCGAAGCAGCCATCTTGAAGGAGAAGGGCCGTCGATCAGGAAACGCAGTCCTCACCCCATGTTCTCCTTCACCTTCTCGACGAGTTGTTTGAGCGAGAAAGGCTTCGGCAGGAAGCCGAACTCCTCCCCTTCCGGCAGGTTGCGCGCGAACGCCTCCTCGGCGTAGCCCGACACGAAGATGACTTTGGCGGAAATGCCGCGTTTGCGCAGTTCGCCGAACATGGTCGGGCCGTCCATCTCGGGCATGACGACGTCCGATACGATGAGATCGATTCGCTGCCCCGCCTCGCTCACCACCTCGAGTGCTTCGACGCCCGAACTCGCCTCAATGACGGTGTAGCCGCGTGACGTCAGAGCCCGGGCCCCGAAGGCCCGAACTGCGTCCTCGTCCTCGACCAGCAGGATGGTGCCGTGTCCGGTGAAGTCCCCGGACGCCGACTTGGCCGGCTCCTTCTTGGCGGTTTCGTCGACTGCCGCAGGCCTGTGTCGCGGCAGGAAGATGCGGAATGTCGTACCCTTGCCGACCGTCGATTCGCAGAACACGAACCCGCCGGTCTGCTTGATGATGCCGTAAACCATCGACAGGCCGAGGCCGGTTCCCTTGCCGACTTCCTTGGTGGTGAAGAAGGGTTCGAAGATTTTGGGCAGGATCTCGGGCGCGATGCCATTGCCCGAATCTTCGATCTCGATCAGCACGTAGTCGGCCGGCGCCAGCGATTTCTCGTTGAAGCCGGCGCAGTCCGCCTCCGGGACGTTGCGGGTGCGTACCAGAATCCGGCCGCCTTCCGGCATCGCGTCGCGGGCATTCACCACGAGGTTGATGACCACCTGCTCGAGCTGGTTCAAATCGGCTTTGACGAGCCACAGGTCGCGGCCGTGTTTGACGTCGATCTCGATCTTTTCGCCGACCAGCCGCCGCACCATGTTCTGCAATTCGGCCAGCACGTCCCCGAGCTGCAGGACTTCGGGGCGAAGCGTCTGCCGGCGCGAAAAGGCCAGCAGCTGGCGGACCAGGCCAGCCGCGCGATTGGCGTTCTGCTTGATCTGCATGATGTCCTGGAAGGACGGATCGGTGGGCCGGTGATTGGCGAGCAGCAGGTCGGAATAGCCGAGGATCGCGGTCAGCACGTTGTTGAAATCGTGGGCGACCCCGCCGGCGAGCTGGCCGATCGCCTGCATCTTCTGCGCCTGGACGAAGCTTTCCTGCAGCGTCCGCTGCTCGGTGGTGTCCAAGGCGAAGATGTTGACGGTCGAGGCATCGCTGCCGCGCGCCTCCCCTGCCGATACGAATAGTTTGACCGAGCGGTCGTCGGTGCCGCCGAGAATTGCGTCGACGGGCGGAATATCCCCCTTGCCGAGGATTGCGGCCGCGACCGCTGCCTGCAGCGCCGGCCGGTCGGCTTCCTGGACGCCCGCGTAGATCGAGCGGGAGGCTTCGCTCTGGCCGCGAAGAGCGTTGCCGAACAGCCGGATGAAGGCGGCGTTCGACCGAACGATCGTGCCGACCCCGTCGAGAGACGCGATGGCCATCGGGGTGGAATTGAAGAAACGCGCGAAGCGGACCTCGGCGGCGCGAAGGTCCTCGGCCGGCTCCTCTCCCGGCGCCCGGTTGATGACGAGGGTCCGCGACGCGCCGGGGACACGATCTTCCGCGAAAGCGATGCGATGCAGCAGCCGCACCGGCAGGCTTTGACCGTTGCGGCGCTTGAGATCGAGGTCGAACTGCTCTGTCCTTACGTCGCCCGGCGCACCTGCGACAGCCATCAGCATGGTGGCGCCATCGCCCGCCATAATGTCCGAAAGGTTGAGGCCGCCCGAGCCCACCTGCGCCAGATCGTAATCGAGCCAGTCGGCGAGGGTCGCGTTCAAGTAGGACAGGCGCCCTTCCGGATCGGCCGAAAAGAATCCCGCCGGCGCGTGGTCGAGGAAGTCGATCGCGTGCTGCAGCTCTTGGAACACGTTCTCGTGCCGCTCGCGCTCGCGCGTCACGTCGGCAACGCTCCACAAGGTGGCGCGTTTGTGCCCGGTCCGTTCGATCGGGCGGACCTTGACGCGATACCATCCCACGGCCGCTTCGCCGTTCAAGGCCGGTGACAGCCTGATTTCCTCCATGGCCTTCCTGTGGTCGCGGGCCGCCTGGGCTAGGCGATAGACCGCTTCGGAAATTTCGGCCGGGCCGGAAAACAGCCGTTCGACCGGTCGCAGATGGGTCGCGTCCGGAGCGCCGGACATGGCCAGATAGGCCTCGTTGGCATAAAGAAAGCGTGTTTCGCCCTCGGTGACGAGCAATCCTTCGGCATTCGTGTCGGCGATCAGCTTGGTGAGGTCGTTGCGCGCCGCCTGACTGGAGAATTGCAAGAATCCGACCGCATAGAAGAACAAGGCGATCAGCCCGACGATGGCCAGAAAGGCCAGGAAGCCCAGCACCAGCCGACCCGCCTGATCCTGCGGAAGAAACGAGTAGGATGCGGCGGCGGCGACGAGAAGCATCGCTATGACAAGCACCAGCAGCGGGCTGCCGGTGCGCTCCGTCCTGTCGACGGCCGCGATCGGCGTGTCGCTCATGATCGCCTCGAGGCTCCGCTGCGGCGGGTCGCGGTTCGCGCCGATGCAAATGGATAAGACCGGATGACCTGGGCAGCGTTTCGACGTAACGATGTTCTCGCGCCCCGCACTGGGAGGGGGAACCCTGCCGACGCCGAGAGCGAGAAAGCGCTGGCGCTCCGGTTGGACCCTGACCCGTTAACCATTGATTAACCTTATTGAAGCGAAACGACTGCCTCGTGCTACACTTCAGCACTTAGTCAGTGTGTGTGTCGAGAGGCGAACCGCAGCATGCAGTCTTTGAGCGCTTTTTTCGAGGACAACAAGCCGCTCGCGTTCGTGATCATATTCGCGGCGCTCCTCGTTCTCATCATTGTCCTGTTTCTGCTCTACCGTGTGCTGTTCGGGAGGCGACTTCGGACATCGTCCGGGGGCCGGGCGCGGCAGCCGCGCTTGGGCGTTGTCGATGCCTACGATCTCGACCGGCAACGGCAACTCGTCCTGGTCCGGCGGGACAACGTCGAGCACCTGATCATGATCGGCGGCCCCAACGACGTCGTCCTCGAATCATCGATCGTGCGTGCGCAGTCGCTGGCTGGCGTGCCGGCCGGACGCGATAAGGACATGGCACTCCCGGCCGGCGCTGCGGCGCCGCAGATCGCGTCGGCCTCGGGTCCCGCCGTATCGCCAGGACATCCGCCTCGCCAGGCGCCGCCCATCCCTGCCGCAGGCTCGGGCACCGCGCCGCTGATCCCATCCCCATTCCCGCCGAACGTTCCTGCGACACCGCCGCTGTCTTCTGCTTCGCCGGGTGCCCGGACCGGCGAGCGAGCTTTCGGACGTCCGGTGCCTCCGGAGGATGCGGTCCCTGGTGCAGGCCCAGGCCGATCGGCTCCAGCCCCGCCGCCCGGCCGGCCGGGCGGCTCCGCGCCGGCAACGCGGCCCGGCTCCACGACGCCGGCCGGCGGCCTTGGCGGCCCTCCCCGCGCTCCTTCCTCGACGAGCACGCCGCGACCGGCTCCGCCGCGGACGCCATCCTCCCTGCCGCCTCGCCCGAGTTTGGCCTCCAACCTACCGCCTCGGCCAACTCGCCCGATGACCCCGCCGCCGCCGCTCGGTCCGACCGCGCCCCGAGAAGGCACCGTGACTCCCGGACAGACGAGTCCGGGCGGCGAGCCGGAAGCACGACCAATGCGGCCTCCCGACAGTACCCCGCCGGTCTCTATGAACGCTGCGCCCTCGCCACGCCCCGGCGAAGCGGATCCAGCCATTCAGCCATCCCCTAAAGGCCTCGAGACCCTCGAATCGCTTGAAGAAGAAATGGCCAAGCTTCTGGGCCGTCCGGCCTCACGTGGAGACGGCCCATCCGGATGAGCGGCGCGATCCGCCGATGTGAGCCGGCCGCACGTGTACGTGGCGCGGGCTTACTCAGGCGGACGCGGCTTCCCCAAGGCTGCAACCAAAGCGCTCCCCCAAGACCAGCGCTCGAGCTCCTCGCCGATCGGCCCTGCGGTCATTCGTCGCGATAGACTCTTTCCCGCCGCTCGTGGCGCTCCTGCGCTTCCACCGAAAGAGTCGCAATTGGGCGGGCGTCGAGCCGTCTCAACGCGATCGGATCACCCGTTTCCTCGCAATACCCATAAGTTCCATCGTCGATCCGGCTCAAAGCCGCATTGATCTTGGCGATCAACTTTCGCTGCCGGTCGCGCGCCCGAAGTTCGATGGCTCGATCCGTTTCGGATGAAGCCCGATCGGCAAAATCGGGGTGGTTTTCACTTTCACTCTGCAACGTCGCCAGGGTTTCGCGACTTTCGCGCAGGATTTCTTCCTTCCACGCCACAAGCTTGCGGCGGAAATAATCCCTATGCCGCTCGCCCATGAACACTTCGTCATCGGACGGTCTGTAGCCGCCCTGGATGGCAGACAACGTCATGCGTGACAAACTCCCGCCGCATTTGGACGCCTTCGAGCCGTGTCGTTGCCACGGGCGGCAGTCCCGCGCAAGTGGGTGGGCGCAGATCTTTCGACTTGCTTCACGCGGCCGCGTCCCTAAGCCGTTCGAGGGGTCGTTTCATCTACGTGGCCGCTTCGAAACCGAGGAGCGAGTCCGGTAGAACGACCAAATGGCACCTCGGACAGCGCGGCATCGGCTCCCACTCGCTCTCGGTCGCGCCCTGAGGTAAAGGCCTGTCCATGAAGCACCTCATTCTTCTCCGACACGGCAAAGCCGTCGGCGCCTCCGCGACGGGAGACCACGCGCGAGCGCTGAGCAGCCGCGGCCTTTTCGAAGCGAGCGGGGCCGGTGCGGCCTTGATGCAACAGGTCGTGCCCGATTTCGCGCTCGTCTCGGATTCGCGTCGGACACGGGAAACTTTCGACCGCGTCGCCGAACGAATCGGCCGTAACATCCCGCATCGCATCGAACCGCGGCTCTATGGCGCCGTCCCGGCAACAATTTTGGCGCTGGTCGCCGAACTGCCGTCGGAAGTGCGCAGCCTGCTGGTGGTCGGCCACAATCCCGGCATAGCGGAGCTGGCGCGAACTCTTGCCGTTGCGGGCGACCGCGTGTCACGCGACGCGCTGGAGGAGCGCTTCCCGACCTCCGCGTTCGCCGTGATCGCGCTGAAGGGGGCAGCATGGACGGCTGCCGCCAGGGGAGGAGCGCTCGAAAGCTTCGTGACGGTAGATTCTTTCCGCGCTCCGAATTAGTTCTTCAACCGCGACGGCTCGGTTGGACGGCCACCGGACCGGCACCGGAGACGCAATTGACGATCGAACTGGTCGGTCTTCTCGTAGCTGCATGGCTGGGCAATGCCGACGCGACCGGCAAGAGCCCCGTCACGTCCTGGCTTCCCGACGTCACTTTCCGGCCGCGCGAACGCTCCGTCAGCAATTGGCGCAGCGAGGCTGCGATCCATCTCGAGTCGTCCTACGGCACGACGCTCAACATCCTGCTCGGCCGCGACCCGGCGCAAGTCAGCCGTTGCGTACGCCTCAACAATTATTGGTGCATCAAGCGGGCCGGTTGGGCTGGCGAGATTGCTGCCGATGCGGATGGGCATGTGGCCTTCGCTTCGGCCGCGGAGGGCGCCGACGTGGCGGCGCTCCTGCTCCGTCGCTATTACGTCGATTACGGACGGCATTCGGCTCTCGCCGTCGTCTCGCACTGGGCGCCTGCCTCGTGCGGATTTGCGTCGGCCGCGACCGGCCGCCCGCCCGGGCTGCGCAAAGCCTCTGGCGCTTCGGTTAAGGCCGCAGCAGCCGATCACCTCGCGCTCCACGGGATCGGCCACACGCTCAGGGCTCGGTTCCTCGCCTCCCGCGGCCACCGGATGGCCGGCGGCAAGACCGCCCGGCCGCACCGCTCCGTGATTCCGGATCGCTTGATCGGCACGGCGATGCGAGCGCCGTCCATCGCTGTGGGACTGGGCGAGAAGCCCGTCAATCTTGGCATGCGGTCACTGGCATCGATTTCGCTGGGGGCGCTCGGGGCCGCGCCCTCAAACGCGATGGGTTCGGCACCCTCGACCCATTTGGCGTACGCGGACCTCACCTGCGTCGGCGATGGCGCCCGCATTCAGAATTACGCCGCGAAGACCGCGGTCGGAGTTGCGGCGAACACCACGGAAGACCTGCGGCTGTTCGATGCGAGCGGGAGGCCGACCCCCAATCTGGCTCGCGTCATGCATAACATGTCGGCCGTGGAGGTCGGGCCGCTCGGAGCCAGCAAGGCGCTGATCGAAGCGGCGGTGGGCCGTACGACAGCGCTGGCGGCGCAGAAAACGCCCGCTCCCGTCGCCAATCGCTAGGCTTTGGTCGGAGTTGGCGGACCTGTTCTTCAGCGTCGGGACGGCCTACATCAGCCGCGACCCGAAGCGGAACTTTCATTGAGTCTTCTTTCCGATCTCCTTTTCGAAGCCCGCATCACGGCCCAGAGCGTGGCGGACTACGTGTCCGGCAACGGGCTGCGACTCGGCGTGACGGGGCTGTCGCGCTCCGGCAAGACGGTGTTCATCACGGCCCTGGTTCAGGCCCTGACCAAAGGTGCGCGCCTGCCGGTGTTCCGCGCCGCGTCGGAAGGACGGATCGCGCGAGGCACGCTGCAACCGCAGCCGGACGACGCCGTGCCGCGATTTGCCTTCGAGGATCACGTCAGAGCTCTCACGGTCGAACGACGCTGGCCCGAATCGACGCGTCGCATTTCAGAACTGCGGCTTACCCTCGATTACGAGCGCCATTCTTCTTGGCGAAAGGGCCCTGCTTCATTGACGATCGACATCGTGGACTATCCGGGCGAATGGCTCCTCGACTTGCCGCTTCTCACCAAGAGCTTCGCCCAATGGTCGCAGGAAACGCTCGAAACGAGCGCCAGCGCGGCCCGGGCGCCGCTCGCGGCCGAGTGGCGAGGCTTCCTGGCTGGGCTGTCGCCCTCCGAACCTGCATCGGAAGACGTCGCGCGACAATGCGCCGACCTCTTCACCAGGTACCTTCTGGCCAGCCGAACCGACCTTTATTCCCTGTCGACGCTGCCGCCCGGCCGCTTCCTGATGCCGGGCGACCTGGAGGGCTCCCCCGCCCTGACTTTCGCACCATTGCCGGGCGCCGCGGCGCCTGCCTCCGGCACGCTCGCCGCCATGATGGAGCGGCGCTACGAAGCCTATAAGCTGCATGTGGTGCGTCCCTTCTTCCGGGACCATTTTGCCCGGCTCGACCGGCAGATCGTGATGGTCGACGCCTTGTCGGCTCTCAATTCGGGGCCTGCGGCGGTGCGCGATCTCCAGCACGCTTTGGAAGACGTGATGCTGGCCTTCCGGGCGGGCCGGTCGAACCTTCTCTCCACCGTGTTTCGGCCCCGCATCGACAAGATCCTGTTCGCGGCCACCAAGGCCGACCATCTCCACCACACGAGCCACGATCGCCTCGAAGCGATCCTGCGCCTGCTGACCGCCCGCGCCATCAGCAAGGCCGAAGGCGTCGGCGCAACGGTCGACGTCATCGCGCTCGCGGCCGTGCGGGCCACGCGCGAGGCTGCGGTGAAACAAGGCGGCGAAACGCTCGAGGCCATCGTCGGCACGCCGCTCGCCGGCGAGCGCATCGACGGCGAAGTGTTCGACGGATTGGCCGAGGCGGCGATCTTTCCGGGCGAACTTCCGGCCGACCCGAAGGCCGCCTTGCGCGGCGACGCGCTGGCCATGCCGGAACACGAGGCCGACTACCGTTTCGTCCGATTCCGGCCGCCCCTGCCAGAACCCGGCCCGGACGGCACGTCGAGCGTTCTGCCGCATATCCGGCTCGATCGCGCGCTGCAGTTTCTGCTCGGGGACAAGCTCGCGTGACAGACCCTCGCAACGACGGCCCTCGGCGCCGGCCTCGCGCCTTCCGGCTGGACGCGGCCGAAACTCCGCCGGATCCACGTTTTGGGTCGACGCCGGAGCCGGCCACGGTCGAACCGCAGGCCGACGCCTATCTTCGCGAAGCTGAAATGCTGCTTCGAGCCCTGCCGCCTGCCGAGATCGCGACCGAGATCGCGCAAGCGCAAGGCATGAAGCGCCGCGGTCGGCTGACCTGGGGCGCCCTGTTCTGGTCGACGCTCGGCGGACTGGCGTCCCTGGCTTTCGGTCTGTGGGTCTCGCGACTCATCGAGGAGCTTTTCAACCGCGCTGTCGCGCTCGGCTGGGTGAGCGTGATCCTGGCGGGCCTGCTGATCCTGGCGCTGCTGGCGCTTGCAGTTCGCGAAATCGCGGGCATTTTCCGGCAAGGCCGTGTTGCCCGGCTGCATGAAGCCATCGCCACCGCCAGGCTGGCCGATGACCGCGACACCGCCCGCGAGCGATTGGGCGAACTCGCTCTTCTTTATGCCGACCGTGCCGAGACGGCGCGGGCGCGCGCCGAACTGGCCCAAGCGTCGCGTGAGATCATCGACGGTCGCGACCTCGTCGACATCGCCGAGCGCACCCTGATGCTGCCGCTCGATATGCGGGTCAGGCGCGAAATCGCCGCGGCGGCCCGACGCGTTTCGGTGGTGACCGCCATCAGCCCGCGCGCCGTCCTCGACCTTCTGTTCGTAGTGGCCCAGCTGATCCTGCTGGTGCGACAGATCGCCGAAATCTACAGCGGCAGGCCGGGACTTCTCGGCTTCCTGAAGCTGGCCCGCTCGGTGGGATCCCACCTGGCCGTCACCGGCGGGATGGCGGTCGGCGACAGCCTGGTGCAGCAGGTTGTCGGTCACGGCATCGCGGCGAAACTTTCGGCGCGGCTCGGCGAGGGCGTGCTGAACGGATTTTTGACCACGCGGGTCGGCCTGTCCGCCATGGCGGTGTGTCGGCCCATGCCGTTCGGCATCGACAGGCCCCCGGGCGTGAAGGACGTGGCGCCCTTCCTGTTCACCGGAGACTTGGCCGAGACACCGAAAAAGACGTGACCGCGTGAGCCGGGCTCGGCCCAGGCCGGCTGCGCCTTGACTCGTTACCTGACGCCCTTGGCATCCTTGGCCGGCAGGGCGGCCACGCCGATGCGCCATTTCACCGGCTCGAGGAAAACTCTATGCCGATGGTCCGCCTCGAACGGCATCGGCGGCCGGTTGTTGTCGATATATTTGCCGATCTGGCCCATGAAGTCGTCGGACTTGCGCCAGATCCCGATGTTGTAGAAGGTTGAATAATCGGCGCTCTCGGCGTTGACCCAATTGATCCAGGGAAAGCGGTCCCGACTTTCTTCGCTCGACATGAATTCGGCGACCAGGCCGGAGCGGTCGGGCACGGTGGACTTTGTCGCCCAATAGTCGAGGAATTCCTGCTCGTGCCCTTTCTTGATCTTCCATTCGACCACCACGATCCGGGCATCGGTGGAAGGCGCCTCGTCGGCCAAAGGGGTGGCGGTGGGCGGAGCGGGAGCGACAGCGGTGGGCGTTTCGGAGGCGACGATTCTCGTCCCTGCCGCAAGCAGGCCGAACGCCAGAAGGGTTGGCAGGAGGTGACCGCGACACGCGGCGGAATGTTGGATACGCACGGGCAAACCCTGCTGGTTACTTGCAGCACCGATCTAACCGGATCCGGCGCTGGCTCATCTCCATCAAACTGTATCGACCTTCCACAAATTCCTGTGTTGGCAAAACTGTCAACCGCAAAGACTTGGGAGCGTTTAGGAAAGATTAAAAGCAGGCAAGGCGAGAAGCCGAGCCGCCAATGATGCCGGAGTGATCTTCGCCCCTGTTCCGGCCGTCGCTGGAACATGTTTTGCGCTTGGAGTCTACAGCCGGGGGCCTGCAAAGCGGTCTCGCTCCGGGGGCGCTATGCCCCAACACCCGTCAGTTCCGCCGACACGTCCCACAGCCGGCGAGCAGCGTCCTCGTCCTGGGCGATGGCGGTCGTCGTGGCGGGCCGGCATTTGGCGAAATAGCGTCCCGTTACGCCCTCCACCTCGGGCGAGGAGGCCAGGTAGACGATGGTCTCGGCCCCCTTCTCGGGTGGGATCGCGAATAGCGCCTTCGCGACCCGCGCGCCAAGCCGCGTGAAACCGCTGGTTCCGTCCGCGAACCTTGTCGCGACGAAGCCGGGGTGCAGGCAGTTGGCAGCTACGCCAACGCCATGGAGCCGGCGCGCCAGCTCGCGCGTGAACAGGATGTTGTAGAGCTTCGAGCGGCTATAGGCCTTGAAGCCGCTGTAGTTCTTCGTCGATTGCAGGTCCGACCAGTCGAGTGTCGCGCCGCGATGCGCGCCCGATGCCGTGTTGACGATCCGCGCCGGCACCGACGCCGCGAGCCGCTCCCGCAGCGCCTCCGTCAGCACGAAATAGGCGATGTGGTTGGTCGCGAAGGTGCGCTCGAGTCCATCCTCGGTGGTCTGCATGCGATCGAACAGGGCGCCTGCGTTGTTGACCAGCACATCGATCCGAGGCTCCGCGGTAGCGATTTCAGCCCCAACCCGCTTGATTTCGTAGAGTCGGGACAAATCGGCGAGGTGCAGCGCGTGACCAAGCCCGGGGCCCTCCTCGCGAAGCCGCCGCAGCGTCGCTTCCGCCCGCTGCGAATCGCGCGCCACGAGCACGATCCGTGCGCCGGCACGCGCCAGGGCCAGCGCCGCGACCCCGCCGATTCCGGACGTACCACCGGTCACCACGACGGTCTTGCCGTGCATGGCCCCGGCCGTTGGTGGTTGCATGGCTCGCCTCCGCTCGTGTGGATCTCGACCTTCGGTTCCAAGCCGATCCCTTACTACGGAATAGCGCAGTTGCGGCCCGGGTGGAAAGGTGGTGTGGTCACGCCGAACTCGCTGGTCATGGGAGCCATCATGAGCCTATTCGGCAATCTCGGCGGTCTGCTCGGCAATCTGCTCGACCAGTACGGGGGCCCCCAAGCGGTGCTGGGGCAGGTTTTCAACCAGATGGGCGGCGTACCAGGCGTTCTGGCGAAACTGCAGCAGGCGGGTCTCGGCGGGCAAGTCGCGTCATGGCTGGGCACCGGCCAGAACCAGCCGGTCTCCCCCGAGGAGATCGGCAACGCGCTCGGGCACGGTCCCTTGGCCAACGTGGCGAGCCGCCTCGGCATGTCGCCCGACCAGCTGTCGCAGGCCATCGCGCACGCGCTGCCGGGGCTCGTCGACAAGCTGAGCCCGCACGGCACGCTGCAGCCTCACCTTCTCGATTCCGGCGCAGCCGATGGCGCGTCGCCGCTCAACCCGGCATCCTGAGCAGCTTTCAGAAGCCCAGAGCCGCGCGGACCGTTTCGGGCCAGGTTTCAACGCCAAGCCCATGCGTCGCGAACATCGCGATGGCGAGCCGGTCCATGCCGAAGGCGACGCAGCCCGTGTGGGCGAGATTGCCGGCGTGGTCGCGGATGTTCCAGACCGCACCGAAATGCTCGCGGTGATTGTTGAAGCTCATGCAGGCAGTCGGCTTTTCGGCCGAATGCACCGGGACCAGCAGTTCGAACTTCAGCGATTGCTGCAGTTGGCTCACGGCCCTCATCTGGCCGACCCGGCCGAAGAACGGATCGCTCGCCTGGTCCACCGTGTGACTGAGGCCGAGCTGCGTCGTCATGGCCTGCGCGCGGGATATCCAGCGCTCGCGGAAGTTCGTCACGTCGTCGGGCGTTCCGATACAGACATATTCGCGCATGCGAAAGGATTGCAGCCGGTCGAGATCGCGCGACGGCTCCCGGCGGAAGCAGTCGCTCGCGACATCGAACCGCAGGCCGTTCGCGGGGACGGGTCCCCGCCCGGCTACCAGCGGGTAGACCGGATAGCAGGCCGCCGGGGTAAGCACGAGATCGGCGGGCGACAGCGATGTCGTCCAATCGCCTCCAGCTTCGAACCGGCCGACGGCCGAACGGATTTCGGCTTCCGTACCGTGCAGCCCGCACACGCAACCGAGCAGGTTGGGGAAGCTTTTGAGATAGCCCGATTTCTCGATCATGCTGCGGGTCATCACGGGCGGGAACCGCAGGACTTCCGTGTCTGGCTCGCGATGGCGCGTGATGAAAGCCGCGAGGCGTTCGACGACGTCCTCGTACAAGCCCGTGCGTCCGTAAACCCCATCGGCCCCCATTGGGCGGAACAAGGCCGCGCCAAGTTCGCTTAATCGAGGATCGGTATCGGTATCGGTATAGGTTTTGGTAGTCCTCAAAGGTGCGTTCATCCGAGTAGAAGCTCCAGATTGGACGGACGGGGCATAGCCCTCGCGGTCAGTCGATCAACGAAGCCGGCACGACGCTCATCAGCGAAGCGGTCGACAAGCTGGTCAAGATCCGGTCGTTGTTGATCATCAGTGGCGAGGACAGCACGTCGCGCAATTGCCGGCCTACGCTGGCGTCGCCGTCGTTGCGATAGCCCGAAAGGCCGCAAGCCCGCAGGGCGCTCATCACGGTCGTCACCGCCAGTTCGGAAGCGTCCACCTTGGTGAGGGCGATCGCGGTCTGAAAGTCGATGGAGCCCAGAAGCCGCTCATCCTCGAGCGCCTTCTCATAGCGCCGCAGCGCCGCGTTGACGAGCCCACGCAAAGTCCGGAGCGACGACGTCGCCTTGGTGTAATGAGCGGCGCCGGGGGGAAGCTGCCCGCCCGCGCCGCGCGCCGCCTTGCGCGTGAAATTCTGGGCGCGTTCGACCGCATCGGCCGCAATGCCGCTCCACACGGCGGACCAGCATAGATGCGCCACCGGCGTCATGGTCTGGGCATGGATCTTGTCGTAGGGGACGGGCAGGATCTGGTCGCTGCCGCCGGACGCACGGAGCGCGAATCCGGCGCTGCAGGTGCCACGCATGCCGAGCGTGTCCCATCCGAGGGTGCGTTCGAGCGAATAGTCGTCCTTGAGGAAGACCACCAGCACCTGGTCCGAACTCGCCGCCTCGGCCGACCGCCGGGCCGTGGTGACGATGCCGTCGGCCTGGGCACCGTACGAAATGACGGTCGCGGCGCGGTCGAGCGCGATTCTCGATCCGTCGGCTTCGACCGGCGCCGCACTCGACCGTATATTGCCGCCGTTCTGCCCCTCCGTCGTCGAGGATGCCAGAAGCAGTTGGTCGGCGCACAGCCGCCGCAGCATATGCTCATGCCAGGGGTTGCCCCGGCCATGGTTGACCACGCAGGCGACCTTCGTTTGATGCATCGCGAAAATCATCGCGGTCGAAGAACAGGCGCGGCCGAGCCTGTAGCAAACATCCATGACCTCGCCGAGGCCGGCGCCCTCCCCGCCGAGATCACGCGGTACCATCATGCCCAGCAGCCCTTCCTGCCGAGCCGCGTCGATCGCTTCGAAAGGGAAGCGTGCCTCGCTGTCGACCGTTGCGGCATGCCTGGCCGCGATGGCGGCGACCGCATCGGCTCCTGCCGCGAAGCCGGCAGGTTCTTGCGCCGCGATGCCGAGTTTTCCGGCATCGCGGCGCAAGGTTTGACTGCCCCGGACATCGATCATCATCATGATGGAACGGCTCCTCCAAATCTCGACGTGCGAGGCTACTCAAAACAGTAATAAGGTGGAAGATTGTTGCTGTCTGCTATAATCCACGTTAACGATGAATTTGAATTAAATTTAATACATTGCGATAATCGACGTTACTAAATCGAGTGCTTCAGGTTGGGAAAATCTAACATTTAGCGAGAGTTAGGCTTTTGAGGTTAGTTCCATGGGGCGGCCGGACGGCTTTCCGCGTGCGCTTTGCGAGTGAGGAGTAGGAGGGACAAAATGCCGGATCGACCCGCCCAGCGCCGGATCGAAAAGGTTGCCGGGCTCGTCTATGACATCCTCGCGAAACATTCGGTCGCCGGTCCCCTCCCGCCGGAGACGGAACTCGCGAAACTCGGCCTGACGTCTATCGACATGGTCGAATTGATGCTCTCGGTCGAAGCCGATTTCGACATCATCATCCCGGCGCCCGACATCACGCTCGAGAACTTCCGGTCCATCCTATCGATCGACAGCTTAATCGGAAGGCTCGATCCGGCCACATCGGACGACGCCGTCGCAACGAGCTGAAGGATCGATGCGGTAGCTCGCTTGGCAGCATGCTGCCGAAGCGAACCGTTCTGTCCTTCATTTGCTGGCGAAGAGCTTTTGGCCGGACCGTGCTCCGGCGGGCAAGACCTGATGTCAGCCCGGGACGAGGGAGGTGCCCGCGTGAACCTCCGTCAGAATGCAACTCATGCCAACGCTCTCGAGCTTCGGAGCCTCCGCCCCGTCAAGCATCTCAGGGCCGTTGGGCCGACTTGCGACGGAGCCGTGCCGCAGCACTTCGGCGCAGATGCGCGCGTCGAGGAGATGGCGAGAGTCTCACGGACAGTCGGGATCGGCGGCTTGCGACGAATACGCTCACGGGTCGTCCCGATCGGGGCTGGCGATCATTCCACGAAAGGAGTCCCGGTCACCAAAGTTGACAACCCCGGCGCGTCGCCCGAAACCACGCCGGCACCAAGATCGAGGAGCGCGGCAGCCCCATGGACCACGGCGGACTTCAGGCCATTATCGAACAGGCGTTCGAGGATCGTGCGGCGATCGGGCCAAACACCGGAGGCGAAATCCGGGACGCCGTCGACCATGCCCTGAACCTCCTCGACAATGGCAGCTTGCGCGTCGCCGAGAAAGTTCCGGGCCAGACGGGCCCGCAGTCCTGGACTGTCCATCAATGGCTGAAGAAGGCCGTGCTCCTGTCGTTTCGGCTCAACGACATGGCGCCGATTCCGGGTGGGCCGGGCGGCGGCACCTGGTTCGACAAGGTTCCTTCCAAGTTCGACGGCTGGAGTGAAAACCAATGGGTGGCGGCGGGCTTCCGAGCCGTGCCCAATTGCGTCGTGCGGCGCTCCGCCTTCATCGCGCCCGGCGTCGTGCTGATGCCCTGCTTCGTCAACCTCGGCGCTCATGTCGGCAGCGGCACCATGGTGGATACCTGGGCGACCGTCGGATCGTGCGCGCAGATCGGCCGCAACGTTCACCTCTCCGGCGGGGTCGGGATCGGCGGCGTGCTCGAGCCGCTGCAGGCGAACCCGACCGTCATCGAGGACGATTGTTTCGTGGGCGCGCGATCCGAGGTCGTCGAAGGAGTTGTCGTGGGCCAAGGCTCCGTGATCGCCATGGGCGTGTTCGTCTCGGCCTCGACCAAGATCATCGATCGGGCGACGGGCGAGACCTACGTGGGCTACATCCCGCCCTATTCGGTTGTCGTCTCGGGCAACCTGGCCGGAAAGCCGCTGCCCGACGGCACGCCCGGGCCCTCCCTCTATTGCGCCGTGATCGTCAAAACGGTCGATGCGCAGACCCGCGCCAAGACGGCGATCAACGACCTGCTGAGAGATTGATAGCTTTGGAGGCCGACCGCTCTTTCGATTTCCTGTTCCGGACCGATCGCGGGCGGATCGGCGGTGCGGTCTGGTGGCGGGGCACGATTCCGCTCGTGCTCCTCGCGGCCGTTCTGACCGGAGGATGGATGCTGCTGCGGCCCTACGCCAGCCACGATCTGTCGAAAACTCCCTTCCTCGATGCGGCGACGCTGTTGGCCCACGCGTATCTCGTCTGCTTTGCGTTTGCCGTGATCCTGATCGCCGTCTGCGAATATAATCTCAGCGCCAAGCGGTTCCGCGACCGCGGCCGTCCGGCGGCCCTGGCCGCCATACTGCCGCTGACGCTGCTTGTGGCGGGCGCGCTGATCTGGTTCGTCCCGCGTTCCTCCGGAGACTTGCCGGAATGGACGGCGCCCGCGGCGCTGGTCGTGGTTCTGGCTGTCGTGGTTTGGAATGTGGTCGACCTCGGCTTTGGCCCAACCAGGGCGCCCGCCGTATGAACCGGCCTTCCGTTCTCGATATTGCCCAAGCCCTCATTCGCTGCCCGTCCGTGACGCCGGACGACGGCGGCGCACTCGCTCTGCTGGCGGGCGTGCTCGACAAGGGCGGATTCGCGACCGATCTGCTGACCTTCTCCGAGCCGGGCCAGCCGGACATCCAGAACCTTTACGCCCGCATCGGCACCCGGGCGCCTTACCTGGTCTTCGCCGGGCACACGGACGTTGTGCCGCCGGGCGATGTCGCACAATGGCGTTTTCCGCCCTTCTCGGGAGTTGTGGCGGACGGCATGGTTTGGGGTCGCGGTGCCTGCGACATGAAGGGCGGCGTTGCGGCCTCGGTCGCGGCCGCACTCGCCTATGTGGCGCAGCACGGCCGACCCGAAGGTTCGATCGGCTTCCTCATCACGGGCGACGAGGAGGCAGCCGCCGTGAACGGGACGGTGAAACTGCTGGAATGGGCGCGCTCGCGCGGCCAGCGTTTCGACCACTGCATTGTGGGCGAACCCACCAACCCGAACAGGCTTGGCGAGATGGTCAAGATCGGCCGGCGCGGATCGCTGACCGGCGAAGTGGTGGTCCAAGGCCGTCAGGGCCACGTGGCTTATCCGCATCTCGCCGACAATCCGATCCCGAGGCTGATCCGACTGTTGTCGGCATTGCTCGACACGCCGCTCGACGCCGGTACGGCACATTTCGACCCGTCGAACCTGGAGGTTGTCACGATCGATGTCGGGAACCCTGCCAACAACGTCATTCCGGCCATGGCAAGTGCACGTTTCAACATTCGATTCAACGACTTGTGGTCGCCTGATGACCTTGAGAAAGAACTTGAACGGCGACTGGGCCGGATCGACCCGGCAGGCCGTCATGAGCTCCGGCTGGCGCCCTGCAACGCGCTGGCGTTCCTCACCGAGCCTGGCGGCTTCACCGCTCTGGTGACCGAAGCGATCGAAGCCGAGACTGGCCTAAAGCCCGTGCTCTCGACCACGGGGGGGACCTCCGACGCCCGCTTCATCACGGCCCATTGTCCCGTGGTGGAGTTCGGCCTCGTCGGCACGACCATGCACGCTGTCGACGAGCGGGCCAACGTCGCCGATCTCGCCAGACTGCAAGCCGTGTACGAGCGCGTGCTGGAACGGTATTTTGCGCGGGTCCCGGCAGGCGAAAGCTCGTCCCATCGTTGAGGCCTCTGCGCTCAAGCTGGACCGCTCCGACGAAGCGGACGGAAGAGGTGCTTTCTCCTCTGGACATTTCCGCTGCGGCGCACCCACAATCGCAGCCACGGCACGGAACGAGGACACGACGATGAAACGGATGAGATTTGCGGCAGCAGCCGCTTTGGCAGCAGCGCTCTGCTGGGGTGTAGGCGCCCAAGCGGCCGACACCAAGGTGGCGATCGGCATCTCGGGCTGGACCGGCTTCGGGCCGCTGACGCTCGCCAAAGAGGCCGGCATTTTCAAGAAGCACGGCCTGGAGGTGACGCTTCCGAAGATCCCCCAAGCCAGTCGCGCGCTGGCTCTGGCGTCCGGTGACATCCAGTGCGCCGCCACCACGATCGAGACCTATGTGGTGTGGAACGCCAACGGCGTGGCGGCGAAGCAATTGTTCCAGCTCGACAAGTCCTACGGGGCCGACGGCATCGTGGCCCGCGCCGAGATCAAAAGCTTCGCCGACCTCAAAGGCAAGACGGTCGCGGTCTCGGCACCGGGCACGACGCCCTATTTCATGCTGGCCTGGATGCTCAACGCCAACAAGATGAGCATCAAGGACGTCCGCGCGGCGACGATGGAGCCCGGACCTGCCGCCCAGGCCTTTTTGGCCGGCCAGAACGACGCCGCCGCGACCTACGAGCCCTATCTGTCGTCGGTGCGCGACAAGCCGCAGTCGGGTCACATCCTGGCGACGACGCTAGACTATCCGATGGTTCTCGACTCGCTCGGCTGCACGCCGAAGTTCATCGACGCCAATCCGGCCGCCGCCAAAGCTCTGGCTGAGAGCTATTTCGATGCGCTCGACTATATCAAGGCCAACGAGAAGAAGGCCGACGAGATCATGGGCGCCGACGTGAAACAATCGGCCGAGGAATTTGCGGATTCCGCCAAGTACCTCCGCTGGGTCGACCGCGACGGGAACAAGAAGTTCTTCACGAGCGAGTTCCAGACGTTTTCGGAGACGGCGGCAGATCTGCTGCTGCAGATCGGCACGATCAAGCAGAAACCCGACATGGCGAACCTTTACGACCCTCGCGCCCTCAACTGATAAGTCCTTTCGGTCCGGCGACACCGCCGGACCTTCGTCCCGCAAAGCGTCGTTTCAGCCGGCACGCGGCCACCCTCATTTTCGGAGCGCGACGGCAGCACGGAGATTCTCATGACCGGCCCCATCCTGGTCACCGGCGCTAGCGGCTTCGTCGGGTCGGCGGTGCTGCGCGCCCTGATGGCCGAGGGTCACAAGGTTCGGGCGCTCGTGCGTCGGACGAGCCCGCGCGACAACCTCGAGGGTCTCGACGTCGAGATCGCCGAAGGTGACATGCGCGACGGCGCCTCGCTGGACCGGGCCCTCGAGGGCGTGCGCCATCTCTTCCATGTTGCGGCCGATTACCGGCTGTGGGCGCCCGATCCGGAAGACATCGTGCAGGCCAACCTGGAGGGCACGCGCACCGTCATGCAGGCGGCCCGCCGCGCCAATCTCGACAAGATCGTCTATACCAGCAGCGTGGCCACGTTGGCGCTGCGCGAGGACGGCGTACCGGTCGACGAAACCTCGCCCAATGCGCCGGAAACCACGATCGGGGCCTACAAACGCTCGAAGGTCATGGCCGAGAGGCTGGTCGAAGAGATGGCGGCGGACGGCCTGCCGGCCGTCATCGTCAATCCCTCGACGCCGATCGGCCCGCGCGACATCAAGCCGACCCCGACGGGGCGGATCGTGGTGGAGGCCGCCAATGGCAGGATTCCGGCCTTCATCGACACGGGGCTCAACCTGGTCCATGTCGACGATGTCGCCCGCGGCCACCTGCTGGCCTGGTGGCGTGGGACGGTTGGCGAACGCTACATCCTCGGCGGGCAGGACGTGAAGCTTCGCGAGATGCTGGGCGTCATAGCGAAGCTTGTCGGCCGCAAGCCGCCCACCGTGCAACTGCCGCGCGGGCTGCTGTTCCCCGTCGCCTACGCGGCCGAATTCGCGGCGCGCTTCATCGGCAAGGAGCCGTTCGCGACCGTCGACGGGCTAAAGATGGCCAAGTACCGGATGTTCTTTTCGTCCGCCAAGGCCGAGCGTGAGCTCGGCTACTGGGCTCGCCCCTATGCGGAGGCCCTGGCCGATGCCGTCGCCTGGTTCAAAGAGGCCGGCTACGTGCGCTGAGCGAGAGTTCTGCTGGGCGGGAGCGCGACTATCGTCAGTCTTGGTGAAGGCCCGAGAATGGTGAAACCGGCCCATGGGGGCGTGCACTGAACCGGTCTCGGCTGCAAGGGACATTTCAAATGAGCGGGAACGGAAAGCGTTACACGGGCGGCTGTCTTTGTGGCGCAGTGCGATATGAAGCGGAGGGCGGGCCGCTTTTGGCGGGGCACTGTTACTGCGGCGATTGCCGCAAAGCCTCCGGCTCCGGTTTCGTGCCATTCATGGGATTTGCGAGCAGTGCCGTTCGCTTTGGCGGCCAAACGCGACAGTTTCGGTCGAAGTCGTTCAGGGGCGGTGATGCCGTGCGCAATTCCTGTCCCGTTTGCGGCAGCCTCGTCTTCGGTGGAGAAGTCGGCAGGGACGAGTCCCACACGATCTATGCGGGCTCTCTGGACGACCCCTCGGGATTCCATCCGACAATCGCGATCTTCGCCCGCGACCGCCCGGCCTGGGCCGCGATACCGCCGGGCCTCGCGATCTTCGAGACGATGCCGCCGACCTAACTGCTGGGGCTCGCAGCCACGCCACCCCGAAAGCTGGCCGGGTCCGCAACGGAGCTGGCCGGCGCTCCCAAAAGGCTCCTGGGCTCATACCGCTGCGCCAAAGAACCGGATCTTCGAAGTAGTTATGGGCGGGCCAAGTGCCGGCCAAAGCTAGCCGAACAGCGTCGGCCCATTCCGAATCCGGCTAAGACTTGACGGTTTCCGACCTTTCGGATAGCCCCGGCGGCGGGACACCTCTCCCCAACGAGAGGCGCCCATCTGAGAGGATGGACTACAATGAACGCTACGAAACCCGCCACGCGGCCGGGAAATCCGTGCTTTTCGTCCGGCCCCTGTGCCAAGCGCCCCGGCTGGACTCTCGAAGCGCTCGGCGACGCAGCCCTCGGCCGATCGCACCGCGCCAAGGTCGGCAGGGCGAAGCTGCAAGTCGCCATCGACCTCACCCGCGACCTCCTCGAAATTCCGGCCCATTACCGCATCGGCATCGTGCCCGGTTCGGACACCGGCGCGGTCGAAATGGCCATGTGGACGATGCTCGGCGCCCGGCCCGTCGACGTCCTGGCCTGGGAAAGCTTCGGCGAAGGCTGGGTGACGGACGTCGTCAAACAGCTCAAGCTTGATGAGGCACGGGTGCTGAAGGCGCCCTACGGCGGGATCGTCGATTTCGCCGAGGTGGACTTCGACCACGATGTGGTCTTTACCTGGAACGGCACGACTTCGGGCGTGCGCGTGCCCGACAGGGACCACATCCCGGAGCGCCGCGCGGGCCTGACGATCTGCGACGCGACCTCGGCCGCCTTCGCGCAGGATCTTCCCTGGCCGAAGCTGGATGTCGTGACCTTCTCGTGGCAGAAGGCAATCGGCGGCGAAGCCGCACACGGCATGCTGGTGCTCTCGCCCCGCGCCGCCGAACGGCTGCGGACTTACGTGCCGCCGCGTCCCCTGCCCAAGGTGTTCCGGCTGACCTCCGGCGGCAAGCTCGCAGAGGGTATCTTCGCCGGCGAAACCATCAACACGCCGTCGATGCTCTGCGTCGAGGATTATCTCGATGCGCTCAAATGGGGCAAGGCGGTGGGCGGACTCAAGGGCCTGATCGGTCGCGCCGACCGCAACGCCAAGGCGCTGGCCGACTGGGTCGCGCGCACGCCTTGGGTGGATCATCTGGCGTCCGATCCGGCAACGCGATCGAACACCTCCGTTTGCCTGAAGGTAGTCGACCCGGTCATCACGGCGCAATCGGGCGAGGCCCAGGCCAAATTCGCCAAGAGCCTCGCCGCGGTCCTCGAAAAGGAGGGCGTCGCGTTCGACATCGGGTCCTACCGCGATGCGCCGCCCGGGCTGCGCATCTGGTGCGGTGCAACGGTTGAGACGGCCGACGTCGAGGCCCTGACGCATTGGCTCGACTGGGCCTACGCTGTCGCATCCGGCGAATTCCGCGCCGCGGCGTGAGCAGGACCTCCTTCTCCGTTCACACTCGCTTACTCTCGCTCCAGCCTTCGCCGTCCCGTTCTCGACCACAGAAGCCCTCATCCGGAGCCGGGCCTCTCCGGCCCGCGTCGAAGGACGAGGCCGGCGAGGACTCCTTCCGGTCTCGGACGGGTCGGGTCCGGACGGGAAAGCTTGGTCCAAAGGATGTTCCCATGTCCCCTCGTGTCCTCATTTCCGACGCGCTTTCCTCGGCTGCCATCGACATTTTCCGCGAGCGGGGCGTCGAGGTCGATTTCAAGCCCGGTCTCGACAAGGACGGGCTCGCGGCCATCATCGGCGATTATGACGGCCTTGCCATCCGGTCCGCCACCAAAGTCACGGCCAAGCTGCTCGAAGCCGCCGGCAGGCTGAAGGTGGTGGGCCGCGCCGGTATCGGGGTCGACAACGTCGACATTCCGGCCGCGACCGCCAGGGGCGTGATCGTGATGAACACGCCCTTCGGCAATTCCATCACCACGGCCGAACACGCCATCGCGCTGATGTTCGCGCTGGCGCGCCAGATCCCCGCGGCAGACATCTCCACCCAGGCCGGAAAATGGGAGAAGAACCGCTTCATGGGCGTCGAGATCACCGGCAAGGTGCTCGGCATCATCGGCTGCGGCAACATCGGCTCGATCGTCGCGAGCCGCGCCATAGGGCTCAGAATGCGCGTCATCGCTTTCGACCCCTTCCTGTCATCGGAACGCGCGCTGGACCTCGGCGTCGAGAAGGTGGACCTCGAAGATCTGCTGCACCGCGCCGACATCATCACGCTGCACACACCGATGACACCGCAAACCAAGAACATTCTCTCGGCCGAGAAGCTGGACAAGACCAAGAAGGGCGTTCGCATCATCAACTGCGCCCGCGGCGGTCTCGTCGACGAAACGGCCCTGCGCAAGCTGCTCGACAGCGGCCAAGTGGCCGGCGCAGCCATCGACGTTTTTACCCAGGAGCCGGCCAAGGAAAATCCGCTGTTCGGGCATCCGAACGTCGTTTGCACACCGCATCTCGGGGCGGCCACGACCGAGGCCCAGGAGAATGTCGCCCTGCAAGTGGCCGAGCAGATGTCGGACTACCTGATGCGCGGCGCCATCTCGAATGCGGTCAACTTCCCGTCGATTACGGCCGAGGAAGCCCCAAGACTCCGACCCATGATCGCCCTCGCGGAACGGCTGGGCTCCTTTGCCGGCCAGTTGACCGAAGCCTCGATCCGGCAGGTCAAGCTGACCTACGAGGGAGAAGCCGCAAACCTCAACACGCGCGCCTTGACGGCTTCCGCCCTGGCCGGCCTGCTTCGCCCCGCCCTGAGCCAGGTCAATGTCGTTTCCGCTCCTACAGTCGCCAAGGACCGCGGCATCATAATCGAGGAAGTGACGCGCGCCGCCGAGAGCGACTATGAATCGCTGATCACCCTGTCGATCACGACCGACGCACAGGAACGCTCGCTGGCCGGCACGGTGTTCACGGATGGCAAGCCGAGGATCGTGCAGATCAAGAACATCAAGGTCGAGGCGGAATTCGCGCCCTCGATGCTCTATGTGACCAACGAGGATAAGCCCGGCTTCATCGGTCGCTTCGCGACCACGCTCGGCGATGCCGGCGTCAATATCGCGACCTTCGCGCTCGGCCGCGACGCGCCCGGCGGCTCCGCCATCGCGTTGGTCGAGATCGACGGCGAGGTGCCCGCTGCGGCGCTCGAGAAGATCCAGTCCCTGCCCGGCGTGAAGGCCGGGCGGGTCCTGCGGGTCTGACCGAGCACGACTCTGGAAGGCTGCTGACACCGGATCGAACGTCATTCAGGAAAAAGGAGCGATGCGTTCCATCGATGTTGCAAACCTGCTCAAGGCACGGCCTGAGACGGTTTCACGCTGGAATCAGGGCAAAGCCTTCCCTCGTCCGGACGCCGAAAAGCAGCTTCTGGCTCTGGAATTCATCATCGATCAGCTGTCCGATATCTATGAGCCGCAGGAAACTCGTCTTTGGCTCTATGCGCCGCAGCGCCTACTTGGGAATGTGTCGCCTGCAGAACTCATTCAGGAGGGTCGGTCCCGAGACGCGATTGCAGTCGTCAACCAGTTGCGCGACAGCGTGCATATCCGAGGATCGCAGCAGTTGATCCATGATCGCGTTCTCATCGATCGACTGAGCGCATTGCCTGCAGAAACATTCGAGGGTGTCGTTTTCCGAGCCACACGACGCAAGCTCGATCCGACGACATCATCGACGCCGGCGGCCGCTGGTCTCCGACCCATGGGCCGGCCGTGCTTTATACGGGTCTTGAACGCGATGGCGCACTGGGCGAGATCGCCTTCCATTGGGCGCAGCTCAGTCCGCCTCCAACGACGCCGGCCTGCCTGCATCGGCTACGACTTCGCAGCAACCAGACCTTGCGTCTTCTCAGGTCTTCACTGGATGGGCTTGCTTTGGCTCGCTTTCACGAACCGAGTGCTCGACCGATACCCGCGAGGGCATCCCTGACTTTACTCCTTAAAACCCATTCGCTACCTTCGGCCGCAATGACCCGTGCGTTTCCAGGGAAGCGCGCGGGTTCGTTTTGTCGCCTCAGTGTCGAGCGAATTCAGCCATGGCCAATGTTGTGGTGGTCGGCGCCCAATGGGGCGACGAGGGAAAAGGCAAGATCGTCGACTGGCTGTCGACGGAAGCCGACGTGGTGGTGCGGTTCCAGGGCGGCCATAATGCCGGCCATACGCTGGTCATCGGCGACAAGGTCTACAAGCTGGCGCTGCTGCCCTCGGGCATCGTGCGGCCGGGCAAGCTCTCGGTCATCGGCAACGGGGTAGTGCTCGATCCCTGGCATCTGGCCAGGGAAATAGAAACCCTGCGCGGCCAGGGCGTCGCGATCGGAACGGACAACCTCAAAGTCGCGGAAAATTGCACGCTGATCCTGCCGCTGCATCGGGAACTCGATGCGCATCGCGAGGCCGACGGCCCTGCGGCGGGGGCCATCGGCACCACGAAACGCGGCATCGGCCCGGCCTACGAGGACAAGGTCGGCCGCCGCGCCATCCGGGTCATGGATCTCGCCGAGCCCTCCTCGCTGGACGAGAAGATCGCGCGTCTGATGGCGCACCATGAACCCTTACGCCGCGGACTAGGCCTGGTGCCGATCGCGGTGGAAGACATCCGGGCGGACCTCGAGGCCATCGCGCCGAGCATCCTCCCCTATATGGCCCCAACCTTCGACATCCTGGATGCGGCCCGTCGTTCCGGAAAGCGCATCCTGTTCGAGGGCGCGCAGGGCGCCATGCTGGACATCGACCACGGCACATATCCGTTCGTGACCTCGTCGAACACTGTGGCAGGAAGCGCCGCCACCGGCTCCGGGCTCGGGCCGGGAGCCATCGGATACGTGCTCGGCATCGTCAAGGCCTACACGACCCGGGTCGGCGGTGGCCCCTTCCCGACCGAATTGCATGACGACATTGGCCGGCTGATTGGAGACAAGGGCCGGGAATATGGCGTCAACACGGGCCGGCGGCGGCGTTGCGGCTGGTTTGATGCGGTACTGGTCCGCCATGCCGTGAAGACGAGTGGAATCCAGGGTCTCGCCTTGACCAAGCTCGACATTCTGGATGGCTTCGATGAAATCAAGATCTGCACCGGCTACCGGCTCGACGGCGAAGCCATCGACCGGCTACCGGCCAGCCAAGCGGCGCAAGGCCGGATCCAGCCGATCTACGAGAGCTTCGACGGCTGGGACGGCGCGACAGGCGGCGCACGGTCCTGGGCGGCGCTTCCGGCGCAGGCGATCAAGTACGTCCGCTACATCGAAGAACTCGTGGGGGCGCCCGTTTCGCTTTTATCCACAAGCCCTGAACGGGACGACACGATCCTGGTCCGCAACCCCTTCCAGGATTAGCCTTCCGCAAACCCCCATCCGCTTCGCCTATTGATGATTTCGACGGGTTGACGGACGCGGTATTGAATGGTCTGAACGTCTCATGGCCGAATATTACCCGCTTCTGGAACGCGCGATTGCCGGACTTCAGGATGCGACTCCCGCCTCCCGGGCGGCGGTCTACGTTCGCGCGCGCACGGCATTGCTGGGTCAGCTGCGCGCCATGAAGCCGCCCGTACCTGAGGATGAAATCCAGCGCGAGAGCGTAGCCCTCGACGAGGCGATCGCTCGACTGGAACGACGCTTTGGGACGGAGAAGCCGCGCGCGGCTTCGAACGCCCTGGCCGCAACCCGCCCGGCTTCGTCGCGGCCTGAAGCGGTGGCGCCGGGCTTGCCGCCCGGCAAGGCTGCCCCGGTCGTGCCCCCACCGGTGCGGGAGAGACCGGTTTTGGAGCCGCGCGGTTCCGCATCCCCGCCCCGCGTTTCGGCCGCTCGGCCTCCCGGAGCACCAAGCGGCTCGACCAGGGCCGGACCTGCGGTTCCGCTTCCGCCGACGTCCGGCAGGACCCCTGAAACGGCGGCTCGAATCGGAAGCGTGACCAAGCCGGATGCCCCATCGTGGGCACCGCCGAGCACCTTCCCGATTGCTTCCGACACCGATGAGACCGCACCGGCCGTGCCGCCCTTCGATCGTTCGCCCCCGTCGAGCGGTTCGTCTGGGGCCGGATCCTCGCCGGTTCTGCCGACGGCGCCGAGGCTGGAGGTGCCTGTCGCCTCGCGTCCCGCTCAGGACCGGGGCGGCTGGGACAGTGAGGATGAGATTGCTTCGCGCGGGAACGCGCCGGGCGGGACACCTGAGCAGGGACGCGACGACGTGCGGCCCGCGGCGCCGCGGCCCGCGACGGTGGAGCCGAGAAGCGTCGGTTTCTATGTCGTCGCCTGCTTGGCTTGCGTGCTGGTCCTTGGTATCGCGGTCGCGGCCTGGAAACTGCGAGATCGACCCGAGCAAGTCGCGGCCGCCCGGACCGAGAACGCCTCACCAGAAACCCCTGGCAAGCTCGTCGACCGGGTCGGGGGCGATACGGCGAGCGAGCCGGCCCGCGAGCCGGAACCATCGAGCGACAGCGCGACGGTTCCGGCACCCATTCCGCAAAGCAGCGAGCCGTCGATCGCGCCCGCGTCGGAGGCCCAGCCCGCG
>JBBPYT010000409.1:0-9885 GCA_038199665.1 Hyphomicrobiales bacterium | reverse complement strand
GTGTCGAGCACACCAAAGAAGTCGGCGAGCTTCGGGGCCTGCAGGAAAAGGGCGTTTACGAAGGCCACGACCTGGTCGAGGCGGCCGATCATCACGGTCGCGAAACTGACGAATGCGACGATCTCGCCGATGCTGGCGAGCCCGCGAAAGTGCAAGGCGAGGCCGGCCACGAAAATAGACACCAGCGCCAGCGTCGACGAGGCGCGGGTCGCGACGGCGGCGATCGCCCACCACGACAGCACCGGAGTCTGGGCCTTGAGCAGCGCGTCGATGATGCGCACCAACCCGCGCAATTCGGTCTCGGCGCGGGCGAAGCTTTGGATGACGGCGACATTGGCGAAACTATCGGCCACCCGTTCGGCGAAGCCGCTGTGGTGGTGCTCCACCGTCCGCTGCAGCCCTTCGGTCTTGCGCAGCACGGCGATCGTGACCGCGCCGGCGATGCAGACCAGCCCCAACAGGAGAAGACCCAGGCGCCAGTTCACCAATAGCGAAAGCGGCAGGAGCAGGAAGAGCGCCACGAAGGATGCGCAGTTTTCGCGGAAGAAGGACAGCCACAGCCCGGCCATGCCGTTGGCACCTTCGAGCATGATCTTCAGCAGCCGCCCCGAATGCGTGACGCCATGGAAGCTCGACGGAAGTTGCAGCACATGGTCGAAGAAATCGGCCATCAGCCCAAGCCGCCGCCGATGCGACAGGCGGTCGGCGTGGAACGCCAGCGCGATCGCGCATCCGATGGTGAACAGCCCCATACCGGCCCAACCGAGGAGCAGCGGGAGCACCTCGGGCCAGGCGGCCCGCTGAGCATCTGGTCCGGTCAGCCGATCGACGATGCGGCCGAACAGGACGGGTTCGACGAATTGCGCCGCTGCGAGCGCCGCATTGGCCAGAACGAGCGCCGCCGCGAGGCGCGCCTCCGCCCGGAGCATACGGAGAACACGGATGTAGATCTTCGGAAGGGTCATGGATCTCTTGCAGCTCGGATCGCGCACCAATCGCGACGGGGTCGCGTGCCGACAGCACTAGGGAGGCAATCCCGCGCCTTTGTCGGTGCCTCGAGCAAATGCTGCCGGTCCGGCGTGATTTGCGTCCGCGCTTGGCCCAGGTCAACGGGTGGCAAAACGGGTTCGAATGGTCAAAATATTTGTCATGTGGCGAACCCGTCACCATGGCGGAACATATGCTGCAGGGTGCTTGCTTGGCCGAAGCGGAGCACGCATCGGACGAACTCGTCGCAGCGGCGCTGCTGCATGATGTAGGCCACTCTACGAGCGAGTTCGGCTCCTATTCGCCGGACGATACGGAAGACAAGTACCACGACATCGCCGGCGCGGCAGTCCTGGCGCCGTTTTTCCCCCCGGTCGCGGCGGCCTGCGTCAGGCTGCATGTCGCGGCGAAGCGGTACCTCTGTGCCACCGACACGACCTATCGGTCGAAACTGTCGGCGGCCTCGCTCCACACCCTGTCGCTGCAGGGCGGCCCCATGAAGCCCGAGGACGTGGCCGAGTTCCGCCGCGATCCGTTTCACCGCGAGGCCGTCCGGGTGCGTATATGGGACGAGGGCGGCAAGTTGCCGGGCATGAAGACACCTTTGTTCCGGGACCACGCGCCGCTGCTGCAGCGCGTGGTGGACAGGCACCTGCCCGCGACCGCGTGAACCCGCGACCGCGTGAACAAGAGGCGCCTCGGAACATCCGTGACAGAGGCCGATAAGACACCGACGAGCAGGCCACGCGATCGCGCGGCCGCGAGGTGCAGTTGTTCGTTGCGGACCCGCGCGCTAGTCTTCCGGTCATGTCCAAAAGTAAGTTGCGCAAGAAGAGCGCGGTCAAAGGTGACGATGAGGCGGCGTCCGAGCCGATCCAATTCGGCCGGCGCTCGCGGCGGCTGCGGTTGCGCGCGGCTTGGATGTACCACGTCGAGGAGATGACCCAGAGCGCCATCGCCGAGGCACTCGGCATCGGTCGCGTGACTGTGGTGCGATTGCTTTCGGATGCGCACGCTTTGCGCGAGGTCAAAATCTCCCTCAGCCGCGACGTCGCCGAACTGACAGCGCTCGAAATGGCCCTCGAACGCGCGTTCGGCCTGGTCGACGCCGTGGTGGCGCCGTTCTCGGAGCCCGAAAACGACCCCAGCGTGCCGATCGGTGCCGCAACCGGGCAATTCATCTCCGACACCCTCCGCCCCGGCATGAAGATCGGCGTGGGATGGGGCAGGACGTTGATGAACGCACTGCCGTTCATCAATGAAACGCAGGTGCCCGGCCTTTCCGTGGTGTCCCTCCTGGGGGGGATTGCCCGGGCAAAGCAGTGCGATCCCGCCGATTTCGCCTGGCAGTTTTCCCGGCTGGTCAGGGCCGACTGCTTCCTGATTCCGGCGCCGGCCCTGGTCGACAGCATCGAAACGAAACGGGCCTTGATCGAACGCTGCGGGCTGGCCGAAATCTTCGATCTCGGACGAACGCTCGACATGGTCATCATGAGCGTCGGCGGCATGATGGCCGAGGGCACGTCCTTTCGCTTCAGCCATCTGACCGAACACGACCGGCAAACGCTGATCAGCGCCGGAGCGGTCGGCGATCTGCTCTTCCAATTCTTCGACGTCAGCGGCGCGCTCGTCGACCATCCGGTCAACAGCCGCATCATGGCACTTCCGATGGAGGGGATTGCGGCGACGCCGCACCGCATCCTGACCTCGGGAGGCCCCGGCAAGGTGGAAGCCATTATCGGAGCCATCCGGCTCGTGCGACCCACGGTGCTGGTCACCGACGAGGTCACGGCGGCCGCCATGCTGGCGCATGCCGGCGCGCAGCCACGGACGGCCCCTTCGTGAAACCGCGGAAGGTGCCGGCCCTTGTGGAAACGTTCCGGAGCGTAGAGGCTATGCGGCTTCTCGGATTAACAAAAATTCACCTTCCGGGCCTTGGAAATACCGTGGATGCGACCTGAAACCGTCGGCAAAGCTGTGGTTTCCTGTCAGGATGGAAGTCGCAGCGAGGACTCGTAGGCGCCATGCACTCCCCGGCCAACACCATCGTGCTTTCGTTGAAGGACGCGTTTCGCGAGATGCGCTACTCGGTCCGGCGCGAAGCCGGGCTGATCGATAAGACGCTCGATACGCTCGGCGGCGATCTTCGGGCCAAGGCGACGTCCTTCCTGCCGTTGTCGGAAACGCCTGTGCTGCGTCTGACGGATGCCGTGTTCGGGCGTCTCGAGAAGGCCGCGACCCTGGCCTTTGCGCCAGAACTTTCGACAACGGCCTATCCGTATCTGAAACCGGTGTCGGCCTTCGTCATGCCGCTGGAAGGGCGCCGAAAGCTTGCCGATGCGGATTTCGTGCAGGCTCAGTATCGCTTTGCACGCGATGTCCTCCACGAGCTCGGCGTCGAAAACCTGCTGCTGTCGGAACAGGCCGTCGAGACGGCGCGGCAGATGCTCCAGGCGCGCCACGCCGAACTTCTCGCCTGCATTTCCGATCGCCCGGCCGAGGCTCTGCCCCCGACCGAGCGGTCCGCCCGCATCCGATTCTGCGCTGCGATCGCCCACGCCCTGAATGCCGCCCGGCCGATCCGCCGGCTCGATCTGCCGATGGGCAAAGAGCCGTCGCGGCACTTGTTACTGTCGCCCAATCTCTACTGCTTCACACTGACCGCGCTCGCGACCGCTATCGTGTCGATCACGCCGCTTGGCCCGGACACTGGCCTGGCCGACGTCGTGGAGGCCGCCAATACGGTGGTCGACGTGCGCTTCTCGCGCTTCAGCGCCGCCATGGGTTCGCGCGACCCGGTCGGCGCCCTCACGCGCGAGTTCAAGGCTGTGTTGCCCTATCTGCCGTGAGGCCGCTCGGGGCCTCGGCGCGACCACCTCAAATCCCGATCACGCACTTCTTTGCCCGCGCGATCGACGAGGGGCTCATGCTGAGTGCCGTCACCCCGAGCCGGATGAATTCGGGTATGAGGTCTTCGCGGGCCGCCGCCTCGCCGCAGACGCCGACCCAGATGCCCGCCTTGTTCGCCGCCTGGCAGATGAGGTCGACGGCGCGCAGCACCGCCGGGTGGTCGGGGCGGCTCAGCCCAGCCAGACGCGGATTCAGCCGGTCGGCCGCCATCACATATTGCGTGAGGTCGTTGGTGCCGATGGAGAAGAAGGCCGATTCGGCCGCGATCTCGTCGGCCATCAGGGCGGCGGCGGGAGTTTCCATCATGACCCCGATCTCGGGGGCGCCCACGGGAACCTGTTCGGCCTCGAGTTCCGCCCTGCATTCGTCGAAAAGCGCCTTGACGGCACGCAGTTCGCCCACATCGGCGATCATCGGGACCATCACCTTGATATTGCCCGCCACCGAAGCACGCAGCAGGGCCCTCAGCTGCGGCCGAAAGATGTCGGGCCGGTCGAGGCACATGCGCACCCCTCGCCAGCCCAGGAACGGGTTCTGCTCGTCGGGAAAATCGATGCCGGCCACCGGCTTGTCACCACCGACGTCGAGCGTGCGCACGATCACCGGCCGCGGCGCGACGGCCTTCGCCAGTTCCGCATAGACGGCCGTCTGCTCGTCCTCGCTCGGCAGACAGCGGCGTTCCATGAACAGGAGTTCGGTCCGGAACAGGCCCACGCCCATGGCACCGGCGCGCAGAGCCGGCTCGATCTCGCTCAAGGAGCCGAGGTTTGCCGCGACCTCGATCAGGCGTCCGTCCCGCGTTCGCGGCTCGATCCGGGCGTAGGCCGACAGCGTTTTGCGGGCAGCGGTCTGCTGCATGATCCGAGCCTCAAAGGCTTGAACCGTGCTGTCGTCGGGGTCGAGCACCACCTCGCCCGTTCCTCCGTCGAGCGCCACACGGCGCGTTGCCCGAAGAACAGCGACATCGGCGCCGTAGCCGAGCACGGTCGGAATGCCGTGCGTCCTCGCCATGATGGCCACGTGGGAGGTCGCAGCCCCTTTGATGCAGAGGATGCCGGCGATGCGCGCCATGGGGGCTTCGGCCAAGTCCCAGGCGCTGATCTCTTCCGCCACCAGGATGGCTCCGGCGGGCAACTCGGGGAGACCGGTATGCTTCCGGCCGAGAAGCGTAAGGACCACGTTCCGGGTGACGCCGCGGACGTCCTCGGCCCGGGCCCGGATATAGGGGTCGCTCACGGCCTCGAAGCGCCTGGCCAGATCCTCGCCCGCCTGGAGCGCCGCCGAGGCGGCATCGAGCCCGGCCAAGATCCGCGCATCGGCGGCGCCCGAGAGCTCGCCGTCGCGTGCCACTTCGACGAGCGCGTCGACGATCTGAACGTCCTGCGGGCGCGGCTCGCCTGTGGTCCGGCTGCCGAGCAAGGCCGCGATCGTGGCCTCTACGGCCAAGCGAAACCGCGTTCGCTCCGCCTCGATTTCGTGCGAGTTCAAGACGCGCGGCTCGGCCACCAGTTTGGGAGGAAAAAAGGGAAAGACTTCGCCGACTGCGGCCCCTTCGCCGGCCGCGATGCCCCGCCGGGGTTCATCGGGCGTTGCCGGTCGGGTTGCCGTGCCACGGGGCTTATGCGCAGCGGCCGTGGCGTCCTGGCCCGTTGCGTCCTGGCCCGTTGCGGGCAGCCCGGCCTCGGGATCGCTAACGAAACGGGCGAGGCTTTCCACTGCCACCGCCGCGTCATCGCCCTCGCCTCGGATAAGGATATCGTCATCTTCCTTGACGGCGAGCAGCATCAGCTTGACGGAACTCTTAGCGTCGGCGCTACGCCCTTCGCGAAACACTTCGAGAGTAGACTGGAACATTCTGGCCAGTTTCACGAATTGCGTAGCAGGCCTGGCGTGCAGGCCTTCCCGGACCAGCACCGTGACGCTGCGCTCGCACTGCATGGTCTGCTCCTAACCTGCAGCCGCTGCGGCGAGGAGACGTTCCCGTCCAGCTAAACTCCCCCGAGCGGCGAGGCTTTGACGCGGACCTACGAGGGTCGCCATTCAGGCGCCCTCGATGGTGATGGTCGAGCCCGCGACCATCACGGCCGACAGGGCCTTGGCATCGACCGCTTCGACACAGATCTCGCCCGGCCTCTCGGCCGAGGCGGCGCCGTTGAAGTTGATCACGACGTGGCCGATGTCGGCGACTTTCCTCCAGGCTCGCTCGCCGACGGCCGTCAAAGCCACGGTTTGCGGGCCGATGCTCAGCGCGGCGCCGACCGGCGGCGGTTCCGGCGTCGGCCCTTCCTCGACGATATGGAGGACGGACACTTCCGCGAGTTCCGGCGGCGCCCCGAGCGCGTAAAGGATCAGCACCCCGCCTTCCAGCAGTTCGGGCACCTCCGGTCCGACGTCGACGATGGTCGCTTGGAAGAAGATTGTCATTCCGGCATCGAGCCTTACAAGAAAAAGCTCGCCACATAGGCGATCAGTACCGACACGGGACCCATGATCTGTCGACTGAGGAGGACCGCCGGCACGCCGATCTCGATCGTCTTAGGCTTGGCCTCCCCGAGTGCGAGGCCGACCGGCACGAAGTCGCACCCGACCTGGGTATCGTAGGCGAAGAGGGCAGGAAGCGCCATGGCCGGGGCGATGGTGCCGTTGGCGATCTGCGGGCCGATGATGGCCACGCCGATGACCTGGGCGATGACGGCTCCCGGACCGAGAATCGGCGACAGGAACGGCAGGCCGCAGATTGCGGAGAGGATGATCAACCCGATGAAGTTGTTGGCGAGCGGCCCCATCGGCTTGGCCAGCAGATCGCCGATGCCGGTGTAAAGGATCAGGCCGATCAGCATGGTCACGAAGGCCATGAACGGCAGGACATTGCGGATCACCTGGTCGATGGTGCGTCGGCCCGCATTGAAGAAGATGCCGACCGCGCGTCCCATCACGCGGCCGATCCGGGTGACCAGACCGACGAAGCCCCCCTGGTCCATCGGGGCCCGCGCCGCGATGGGTCGGGTTGCCGACGCGGAGGTCAGGTCCGCGGCTCCGAGGCCGGTGGTCGGCCCCCTGCCGCCGACAGCGGCGCCGCCCAGTCCTGGGCCGCCGGACGCGGTGACGGGTTCGGAGTCGTCGGCATAGGTCAGGCTCGCCTCCTTCACCCCCGAAACGTAGATGTCCTCGGTGATGAACTGCGCGAGCGGTCCGGATTGCCCGACCGACGTCAGGTTGATGGTCGGGATGCGCTTCCGCGGGTAGACGCCGCATCGCGCCGTGCCCCCACAGTCGATCACCACGGCGGCGATCTCGCTTTCGATCGGTGGCGCCCTGAAGCCATCGACAGCCGTGGCGCCCGTCATCTCGGCAAGTTTGTAGGCGACGGGCGGAATGCCGCCGCCGGTCACTGCCACGATCTTGTCTCGCCCCGCCGTCGGTTCGATCACCAGGGGCCCGCCCCAACCCGTGGACCCGCGCTCGACGCGGACGGCTCTGAAAACGTCAGCCATGATATCCTCCCACCCGTCTTCTTAGAGGTCCACGCCTTCGCGATGCGCCATGATGTGGGTGATCTTCTCGGTGAGAATGCCTTTCAGCAGGATCACCACGACCCCGACCCCGAAATACCAGATCGCCAGTTTCACGTGCCAACCGGGCGGCAGCTTGCCGGCCGCTTCGAGCCCTTGGAGCGCCACCAGCACACCGCCCCAGACGAAAAATTCGCCCGCATTGGCGTGCGGGAAGAGCCCGGTGATCGGATGGCAGAACGAGACCGCGGAATCGTAGAACGCCGGCTTGTGCTTCTCCTCGAGGAAGGTCCCGAACGTGTAGGCCATGGGGTTGGTCAGGAAGAACATCGCGATGATGGGCAAGATCGTATAGCGCGTCAGCGCGATCTTGCCGGCGGCCCGCGCAAGCCCGTGCACGCGCTGCTCGCCGACGAGCTCGGTAACGGCGTAGAAGGCGGTCATCAGAACCACCAAGGTCGGGATGATGCCCGTCACGAAGCCGGCGAAGACCTCGCCGCCCTTCTGGAACACACCGATGAAGTGCTTGCCGGCGGTGCTTAACCAACCCAGCTGCTCCTCTTGGGCCGCAGCCTTGACCTTGTCGGCGTAATTGGCCGTGTCGCTCGCGGCCGGCGTGGCATTCTGCGCCACCAGCATCGTTTCGTGGGCAGCAGCGTGAAGATCCGCTCCGCTGCTGTTTGCCTGTGTGGCGGCGTGGAGCGCCTGGTCCGTGTGCAGCGACACGAAATGCAGACCGTGGTTCAGCCCTTCGGCGCCGTGCGCCAGCAGCGTTGCCAACATCGTCGTCCCCCCTTTTGCTAGACCGAAAACCCCGGAGCCCGACCGCAGACGATCGTGCTCCAGCTCTCACCTGTTGGTAGCCCCAGATCGACCTAAGCCGCCGCCAGGCTTGGGGCGCGCGCCGAAGCCCTCTCCCGGGCACGCTCGATCTGTTCGACGGCTTGCGCCAGAGCCCGCGAAAAGCCCCTTGCGGCGGCGAGCTTCGGGCCACTCGGGGCGGGCTTGAGGTCGCGCAATGCTGCAAGCTGCAGGCCCTCGAACCCCTCCCGTGGCTCGAAGCGCGCGAAAACGCTGCGGCCTTCCATGACCATCAGCTTCCGCACGATGTCGTCCGGCCCGACGACCAGGATCAGAACGACGCCTTTGCCGAGCGCCGACCGCGAAGTGCTGGCGCCAAGATGGCCGTCTGACCATTGGCGTGAAATGCCGCCCATCACGGCGCGATAGTGGCGCATCTGGACCCAGGTGCCGGCCGCCTGAAGCAGCCAAACCAAGGCGAGGAGAATCAGCCCGAGCTGCCAGATTGCCACGCGCGCCCTCCCTCAAAATGCCAAGGTTCTGCCCAAGGCTAGCCGTGCGGATGAGAACATTCGTCCCAAAAGCTGTCAATAAGTGCGTTGCACGACCAGATGGACGCAAGCTAGACTTCGGCTGCGCCGAGACTACCGAGCCCGCACACAACCTTCCGAGGTGCCGATGGATCTCAGTCTGGAACAGGAACTGGTGCATACGCCCGATCTGCGGCATCGAGTGAGGCACCTCAAGTGGTTCCGGCGGTCCTTCCGCCGATGCGCCGATCTCGTGACCACCCATTTCGGCGCCGGGTTCGACATCAGCGATGCTCGTCTGGCACGGGCCTTCCTGAACTGGGCCGAACTCTTCGAACAGCAGAAGGCCTATGCTCGGGTGGAGCCGCGCGATTTCGCGGCGTTTGCCGGCGGCCTGCTGCTCCAGGAACTCCTTCGCGAGAAGCCGGCCGAGCCCAAACGCGCCGCGGCGCTTTTGGAGCCGCCGCGGGGTGCGCCGATCGACGCCATCGTGGCTTTCTGGCCTGCCGGTTTTCTCGCCACCAGCTATTGCCTGAGCGTCCTCAATGCGGTTGCCAAACAGGATTTCCACAAGGGCTTCAGCCTCGGTGCGGAATGCGAGGACGTGCGGATCTGGCGGTCGTTCCGCGAGAACGTAAGCGAGGAGCCGTCCCGCGCCGTCGGCTTCCTCGATCTGTTCGTCGGCAACCAGCCGAATTGGGCACAGCCCGATTGGGCGCCGGCCCGACCCGGAGTTCGCCGCGCCGTGGCCCGGTCGACGATGCCGCGCACCCGGTTGCTGCACTGAAGCACCTGGAAGTCGTGTGCCCGTCCGAACATTGTGTTCTGGACAGTTGAAAGCACCCCCGACGCATGCGAGTCGGACTTCGAACCGTCAGGGTGGGATAGGATGCCAAGGATCGCCGATGTCGGCTTGGCCGCTGTTCTGAAGGCGCGCGCCGAAAAGCACGGGCCGGTCACGATCGGACTCGCGGGAGCGGGGCAGATGGGCACCGACATCGTGGTCGAAGCCTCGCTGATGCCCGGCGTGAGGATCGGAGCGATCTCCGAAGTGCGTGGCGAGGCAGCCCTCGAGGCCGCCCTGATGGCCGGCCATCCCGCCGACCGGATCGTGTCGGCGACTCGCGCCACCGAAATCGACCGGG
>JBBPYT010000408.1:0-23555 GCA_038199665.1 Hyphomicrobiales bacterium | reverse complement strand
TGCGTCGCTCCTTCCAGCCGTTGAGCAAAAAATGGTCGAGGGGAAGGATGCCCGCTTCTCTAACGTCCGGATTTCGGTCAAGGTAGAACACAGGGTCGAAGTGCTCTGACACCACTCGCCTGACCTCCGGCTCGGCGGGCGACGCACGGTAACAACCTGGATCGACGCGGGGCGTGATGATCTGTTTCCCACTGTCGTCACCCCCTCGGGTGGCAAAGAGCAATGCGGTGTGGGCCGCGGCTCTGACCATCTGTAGCAGCCTCATTCTAAGCTCTCTGGACCTCGATACCATTTGTGTTCGAGCCCATCCGAAAAAGGTTGGGTGGCGGAGACCGCTATGATTCCAGAGGGTTGCGAGACCTGATCTGGAGCTTCCATGTGGACCCCGGCTAACCGGCAGGCAGCATAGTCGCAAAGACTTGCGCTATGAAACCGATCTGACGAATGGGGCGAGCCGGGCCCGCGGCACCGTGATGGTGTTCCGCCCGAACGTGCCCGTCAGCTGGCGTGTCCGGCTGCCGTGCCGGTGGCCGGCAACACCCATTTCGGCATCGGCCCCTTGGGTCGTGGACGGGTTCTCCGCCTGGATCAACCACAACCGCCGCCTCGCCACGGACGGGGAAGCAACCATCAACTCCGCCGGAGCTTTCCTTTATGCCGCTTCCATCATGCTCCTCGTCCGGCGCCTTGCACGCTCAACATGACTTCTCGGATGGAGTCTTAGCTTAGATCCAAGCAGCATGATTTCGACGAAAGGCGAGGAGGATTGAATCGCGGGCCTCAATTCAGTTTCCTCCAGAATACCCCGGCACCGTCGATCTCCTCTATAGCTTCGGAAATGTGGCACCGTCCCCGGAAATCCTCCACCGCCTGACGGCAAGCCGGCAAAATGTAGTCGTCGATGATGACAAACCCGCCCGGCACCACTCTCGAGTAGAGGGCCTCAAGCGTTTCGGTTGTCGACGAGTACATGTCCCCGTCCAGTCGGAGCAGGGCTAGTTTCTGGACAGGCGCGTTCGGGAGCGTGTCCTTGAACCATCCTTTCAGAAAGACGACCTGGTCGTCGAGGAGGCCGTAGCGCGCAAAGTTCTCCTTCACCTCTTCCAGCGAAACGACCAACTCCTTGAACGTATGATGAGGATCGTTGAGATCGGCCGGATACAGCTCCGGCGTGGGTTTCGGCAGGCCCTCGAACGAATCGGCCACGAACACTCGCCTTCCGAGATCGGCATAGGCCGCCAGAACCCCGCGCATATAGATGCAAGCGCCGCCGCGCCAAACGCCTGCTTCCAGAAAATCCCCTTTGATTTCATCCTCAAACAGCTGCTCAGCCAGAGTCCGTATGTTGCGCATTCGCACGGTGCCGATCATGGTCTGTGCAAGCGATGGCCAATCGCGCCCGATTGTTCGGACATCAGGGTCGTATCGCTGATTACTCCATGGTGCGATCGAGGGGTCCTCGTACAGCCGGCCCGTGAGCGTCGCTTCCAGGAGGTCGAGGTAATTACGGCGGAGCTCCACAGTCTGCGGAACGTCCCCGCGCGTATTTGCCCGCATCGCCCGCCGAAGGTCAATCAGATCGGCGGCAACGAGCGACAAACGACCCAGCAGGCGGGCATGCGATTGCTCCAGATCGGTCCGCAGGGCTAGGGAACCACCGAGCTGTGTCTCCAGTTCGCGAATGCGAGGTCGAGTAGATTCGAGTTCACGGGTCGATTCTGCAATGCGAGATCGAGTAGCTTCGAGTTCACGGGTCAATTCTTGCAACCCCTTATCGGTCGCCGTTGCTTCAGTCCGAAGTTTCTCGACCTGCACGACAGATCTCTGAAAATCGCTGCTGAGAACGTAAACTTGTAGCTTGAGCGACTCGTTCTCATCCACCAGGGCCTTTGCCTGATCGCGCTCGACGACCAAAGCATCCCGGGTTTGAGCAAGTTCTGCGGACACTCGGGTGGCGTATTCATGAAATCGTCGAAGACGAGGAATGGCAAGGGCAGCACGGAGCATCAGGTCACGGAAAGCCATGGTTTTCTCGAAAGTTGCGTAGAACTGGATAGCTATTTTTCGCAGCCCTTTAGAAGCACGCAGCTCGTCGTAGGCTACGACTCTTCGGCCAAGCCCCGATCATCGGTCGAGTTCGGGCTTCGCCCAAACGGTTCGGTTGACAACATCAATATAGGAAGCGACGAGCCGAACGACCTTGGAAGAGACATCGACACCGCTCTCGTAATCTCCAACCTTTCCGCTGAACCTGCGATTTCTGAATCCCGAGCGAACGATGCGAACCGCATCGGTAAGCTCGTCGCAGGCAAAGCTGCTTCTGACCAGCACCCCGGCATCCATGCCTTCCGGTCTTTCGTGAGCGTCGCGCACCGTGACCGCGGGAAGGTCGAGAAGCGAAGCCTCTTCAGTGATGGTGCCGCTATCCGATATGACGCAATAGGCGCCGAGCTGCAGCTTCACGAAGTCGGTGAAGCCAAAAGGGGGAAGAAAGCGTATCAAAGAGGACGGTTCCCCCTGTTCCTGCATGGCCAACCGCTTTCGCGTGCGCGGATGCGTCGAAATCACGATAGGAAAGCCGAAGGAGGAGACCAGTCCATTGAGGGCAGTCAGCAATGCTCGAAGCTTGTGGGGCGCATCGACGTTTTCCTCGCGGTGCGCGCTTACGACAAAGAAGCGATCCTGCTGGAGGTCGAGCCTGGTCAAGATATCGGAGGCGTCGATCTTACTCCGGAAATGGGCGAGCACTTCCGCCAAGTGCGATCCCACATTGAAAATGCGATCCCCCGGCAAGCCTTCGGCTAGGAGATATCGCCGGGCATGTTCGGTCAGCACGATGTTGATGTCGCTGAGGTGATCGATCACCTTGCGATTGAGTTCCTCAGGAACGCGCTGGTCGAAGCACCTGTTGCCGGCTTCCATGTGAAATACCGGAATCTTGCGCCGCTTGGCCGGGATGACGCAAAGGCCCGAATTCGTGTCGCCATAAATGAGCACGGCGTCAGGCGATTCCTTTTCGAACACTTGATCCGACTTGACGATGATGTTCGCGATCGTTTCAGCGGGGCCGGCGGCGGCGGCGTCGAGGAAGTAATCTGGCCTGCGGATTCCTAGGTCGTCAAAAAAAACCTGGCTCAACTCGTAATCGAAATTCTGACCCGTGTGGACGAGGACATGCTCGAACAAGCAATCGAGTTTGCGGATGACCAGACTCATTTTGATGAGTTCGGGCCGCGTTCCCACAACCGTCATGATTTTGCGCATGAGCGTCTCAGGCTACCGCTGCCTGCGGACGGCTCGTATCGGGCTGGAGTTCCTGCTGGATGTATTCGAGGCCGAGCAGCAGGTCGACCACCTGCTGCCGGTCCAAACGCTCCGTATTGTGAGAAGTGAAATCCTCGGCATTGGAGATCCTGATCTCGCCCGAGGTGAAGAAGGTCGAGTAGTTCAAGTCTCGGTCGTCGGCCGGGATCCGGTAGAAACGCCCCAAATCCTCGGCGCGCGCCATTTCTTCCCGGGACACCAATGATTCGTAGAGCTTCTCGCCGTGTCGCGTGCCGATGATCTTGATCTCGCTGCGGCGTCTGAAAACAACCTGCAGCGCCTCGGCCAGATCCTGCACGGTGCAGGCCGGGGCCTTCTGGACGAAAATATCGCCCTGCCTGCCGTGCTGGTAGGCGAACAGCACAAGGTCGACCGAATCCTCGAGCGACATCAGGAACCGCGTCATATTCGGGTCCGTCACCGTCAGGTCGCGACCCTGCTTCAACTGCTGCACGAAGAGCGGAATCACAGAGCCGCGGGACGCCATGACGTTGCCGTAGCGCGTCGCGCAGAGAATCGTGTCGTCGGTGGTCAGCATGCGGGACTTGGCTATGGCGATCTTCTCCATCATAGCCTTTGAAAGTCCCATTGCGTTGATCGGGTAGACAGCCTTGTCAGTGCTGAGCACGATCATGCGGTCCACCCCGCTGGCGACCGCGGCGTTGACCACGTTGCTGGCTCCGAGCACGTTAGTACGCACGGCTTCCATCGGGTAGAATTCGCAGGATGGGACCTGCTTGAGCGCTGCGGCGTGAAAGATGAAATTCACCCCTCTCAGCGCCTCATGAATGCTTGTGTACTCGCGTACATCGCCGATGGTGAAGCGCACCCGCTTGTCGCGCAGGTGCAGCCGCATGTCTTCCTGCTTCTTTTCGTCCCGGCTGAAAACGCGGATCTCGCCGATGTCGGTCTTGAGAAATCGCTGGATCACGGCATTGCCGAAGGAGCCGGTCCCGCCGGTGATAAGGATGGTCTTGTTGGTGAACATGGATTCAGCTCCGCCCGGCCGCCGATTGGGTCAACTGCATGGTTCTGATCAGGTGCGGCCAAGCCGGGGGCACATAGCCCGTCGCGGCGCGAAAGCGGTCGGAATTCAATGACCTGTTGATGCCGACCGTGCTGTCCTGCTCGATCTCGACCGGATGGCGGTATACATCTTTGACCAGCTTCAGAAGGTCGTATTTGCTGATCGCCTCGACGCTCACGTGATAAACGCCATGCAGTTCCGGGTTTGGCAGAACCCGATCGCCGATCACCCTCGTCAGTTCGTCCGTAGTCAGGCCGGAGAAGATCGCCTTTGAGAAGCCGGGGATCTTCCCGCGTTGGCCGAGGAACCAGTCGACGAGGCCGTTCCGGCTCTGAAGCTCACGTCCAATGATGGAGGTGCGTAGAGTGATGGCATTCGGATAATCGACTTCTCCGAGAAGCTTCGAGCGGCCGTAAAGATCTTCCGCGTCAGCTGGATCGCTCTCCCGGTAATCGCCGGCGCGTCCACTGAACACGCAATCGGTGCTGACGTGGATCAGCCTTGCTCCAAGAAGATCGGCAAGCCGGGCCAGACGGTGCGGCAGAAGAGCATTGATCGGAATCGCCGTCAGCGGATCCTTGGCCGAGGCAAGCTGTTTGACCACGCCGACGCAGTTGATGACCACGTCCGGCCGCACTTCGCGGAACAGGGCTACCAAGGCATCGTAGTTCTCGACGTCGACGCACGAGCGGATGTTCCCGGCGCGCTGCGGGTCGAAGAACCGAGCCACATCGCTCGACCGAGCGGTGCCGAACACTTCGAGGTCCGGCCTTTTATCGAGAAGCCGAAACGCCGTGCTCCCGAGCATGCCGGAGACGCCAAGCACCACGATTCTCATCGAAACTCCGGGCTAGTGGACATTAGAAGAGGGTGCGCGGTCTCGGAAAGCTGAATAAGCGAGCAGGAGGGGAAAGTCGAGCCGCAGACCGGCCTTGCCCGATTGACCGAGGTCGGCGTCACGCTGTCGCGGAGGTCGCGATGCGGGTAGCAAAGACGGAAGGCTGTGCTTCGACCGACGCAAGCCAGGTTTGGTATGACCTATCCGACGTGAAGCTCGCCGAGGCCTTGGAGGATCGAGCCTCGTTCCCGCGGTTCTGCGAACTTGGATGCTGCTCAGTCAAGCGAAGGCGTCACCTCTGCGTGGCTTGGTGAGTTCGCTGCCCGACACCGCTTATTATTAGTTGAGTGCGGTGGAGACGGCGTCGAACTTGGTGTTCAGCTTGGTGCCGACGGCCGTGATGGCGATGATGATCACGACAGCAATCAACCCTGCAAAAGTCCATACTCCAATGTAAGGAAAAAATACGATCATCCCGCGCTGCCTGACAAACGCTTTGGTGGTTCGGCGGGAGGGCTCTTCATCAATCCTCGATCGCACTTCGTCCTGGGCAGGGTGGCGCGGACGGGCGGCCCGTTAGCTTTCGGAAACAAAAATTCGCGACCCCTGGTTCCGCCAAGATTGCACCATATCTTTAATTCAGGCTTGGGCTCAAATTCTGCGCCCTGCTCCTGACGATCCGCCCGGAACGCGCGATCCTGACGCGTAGAAAGAACCAGCGGATGTCAGTCGAAATTGAAGATAAAGCACCCGAGCCGACAGCCGCTCGCGAGTGGATGCACAAGCTCAACAGCTACCGCCAGCCGAACACCATGCGAAGCATTGTGGAGCTCGCGATCACGTTGCTGCCATTTGCAATGGCTTGGGTGGCGATGGTGGTTGCTGTGAGCTTCGGCCATTTCTGGCTGTTTGCCCTGCTGCTTTTGCCGACGGCCGGTCTGTTGGTCCGCCTGTTCATGATCCAGCATGACTGTGGACATGGGTCCTTTTTTCCCGCACGAGCGGCAAACGACTGGACCGGACGCCTCATCGGGGTTCTTACGCTGACGCCATACGCCTATTGGCGACGGTGCCATGCCGTTCACCACGCCACGTCCGGCAACCTCGACAGCCGCGGGATCGGCGACGTGGCTACCCTGACGGTTCGAGAGTATCTGGCCCGCTCGCCATGGGGCCGGCTTCGCTATCGCTTGTATCGGCACCCCGCCGTGATGTTCGGACTAGGGCCTGCGTACTTGTTTCTTCTGCAGTACCGGTTGCCGTTCGGCTTGATGCGCAAAGGGCAGCCCTGGATGAGCACGATGGGTACCAATCTGACCGTCGCCGGGATAGCGAGCTTTCTGATATGGCTCGTCGGGGCCGTGCCGTTTCTTCTGGTCCATATTCCTGTCGTTCTTCTTGCCGCCTCAGCGGGCGTTTGGCTGTTTTACGTGCAGCATCAGTTCGAGGAGACGCATTGGTCAGAGGCTCAGTCTTGGAGTGCGCATGAGGCCGCGTTACACGGAAGCTCGCACTACGATCTGCCAGGCATTCTTCGCTGGTTTACGGCTAATATTGGCGTGCACCAGGTGCACCACCTCGCTAGCCGAATTCCCTACTACCGCCTCACCGAGGTGCTGCGCGACCATCCGGAGCTGCGGGGCGTCGGACGCCTCACCTTTATGCAAAGCTTCGGCTGCGTTCGTCTGGTGCTGTGGGACGAAACGCGTCGCCGCCTGATCTCATTCAAGGACTTGCTCGCACGGATATCTCAAGGATAGAGGGTCGAGCCACCGCGCCTCTCAGCATGAGGTCAAGGTAGGGTATTGGCGGCTTGTTCCGGCCCGGGTCTGTCAAGCCCCGAGAAGCACCCGCGCCAGGGCGAAGGCCTCGAGCCTCATCACGCGGGCGTCGGCGGGCTCTGCCAACCCATCCATGAATTTGGTCGATCGGCTCGCTTCGACGAAGCACGAGGCGTCGAGCACGCAGACGGCGGAGATTGCATCGGCGAATTCGAGGTCCTGAACCTCAGCGGTGAGATTGGCCAGCCAGACTTCGCGGCCCTGCGCCGTATCGACGGCGATCCCCTGAACGGCGCTTGGGTCGGCAATGGACAGCTGCCGCATGGTTCGGCCGTAGGACGCCGCAAGGCCCCGAACGGCATGGTACACCGGATAAAGGCCGCCGTGATCCTCATACCAGGGCGCCGGCCAGTCCTGGGGTGTATGCAGGATCCCGAAAGGGCCGGTGGTTCCTCCGAATGTGACAGCTTCCGCCCCACCCTGGGCCATATGGGCGTAATAGCCTATCGTCCAGGCGGCCCCGAGCAGCCCACGCTGCCGCGGATCGTTGCGGTTCATGGCCTGGCGGATATTGCGGGGATTTTCGGCGGGGGCGGCGCCGTTCGGATTGAGGCGCAGCCCGATCGCACTCGGCCCGACGACAAGAGACCGACCGCCCGCAATCGCCCGCGCGCTCGCCGCGATCCACGGGAGGGACTCGAGCCCCTCCATGACGGAAGCGTCATCGCTGGCGTGAACCAATGCCGATGTCGTGAAGCTGACGAGGTCGATGAAATCGACGGGCGGGCGCTTGCGGTTGAGCTCAGGGAAGTGGCTGAACATGCCGCCGCCGAGCCGCACGCCAGGAAAGGCCCGCCGGGCAGCCTCGAACAGCGCCTGGGCGGGCGGAGCCGGGGGCCAAGTGCTGCCCGGAGGCGTGCTCCGGAGGTCGGCCGCCGGCGAAAGCAACACCACCTTGAAGGGAGCGCCGAGCGCCGCGACGGTGGCGCCGAGCGCCGCGACTTCCTCCGCGAACCTCTCGACCTCCGCGATGACGGCTTCGAGCCAAGGCTCCGCTCCAAGCAATGCCGCGAGGCTCACCGCCTCCGCGAGCGCGCTCTTGTCGTGCCCGCGCCTTGGATCATAGTGGCAGACGAGGTGATGCGGATGCGCCGAAGCCAGGGTCGACGCAACGGACCGGGTCGCCTGCGCCTCGTCCGGGTCGAAGCCGAGGCCGACGGCTGGGGCCATTCCGCATGGCTCGCCCACAGCCACCCGAACGGCCGCCGTGCCCGAGCGGGCTGGAGGGGCCTCGCCGGAAATGCGCAACGAGACCGATTGCTCGAGCTTCGCGCCGGCGTCGAGCCTGTAGGGCCAGGGCAGGGCAAGGGGCCGCACGTAGGTCTTGTAGGAGGCGTCGGTCCAGTTCCGCTGGTCCTCCATCTCGAACGTGTCGCCCTCCATGCGGCAGGTGACGCGAAGGCCCGGCACGGGCTCGTGGGTCAGGGCGCGCAGGTTCATCATGGGCTGGACCGGATCGATCAGCTCCGGAAACCGGCCCTGCACGACCTCTCCGTCGACGGTTTCGATGTCGACCGGAGACCCTGCAACCCCGGTGACCGCGTGCAGGACAACGAAGCCGGTTCGATTGGTGACGAATTCGCTCGCCGCCTCCCCATCCGCCCGAAAGGTTAGTTCCGCGCTCGTTCCCTCGATCGTGACGCGGTAGCGGAACTCCCCGTCCGCGTCCTTGGCCACCGCCCGATAGCTTACGAAGAACCGCCCCGAGACCTGGTCGACCCTCACATCGTCGATGACCGGGTTATGGGTTCCCCAGTTCCGGTCCCTGATGATGAATGAGACGGCGCGGAGCACCTCGACACCATTGCACCGGATATGGCGCAGGTTGCCGGCGTCGAACTCCGCGGTCAACGGTCCGGCTTCGAGGATCAGCGGTGGCCGGGAAGCTTCCTCTGTGCCGTAGAGCTTGACGGCTATCGAAGGTTCCTCGGTCATGTGCTCCCTCCTCGTGCCTCGGCCTGCTCTGCGTCAACCTCGCGGTCTCGAAACCCCGTCGCGTGCGTTGGAGTGGATCGCCAGTCAAATCGCCTGGCCGGTTTGCGCATCGAACAAGGATGCCCGCCTGAGATCGACGTCGACCGGGATCGACTCGCCGATGCGGCTCACGTCATGGGCCTGGAGTTCCGCGACCACGGGCTCGCCTCCGAGCCGGAAGGTCGCGTAGGTCCGTGACCCAGTCGGTTGCAACAGTTCGATCGTGACCGTGAGCCGCAACATCCCCTCTGCCGGGCGTTCGCCGGAGGCCCGGGTCGTGTGCTCGGGTCTCACTCCCAACACCACCGGACAATCGTTCGGAATGGCGTCGGTCCGCCGGCTTTTCGCAAGCGGCAGGGTGGTGGAGTCCCCGTCAAGGGCAACGGCATCGCCCTCCGGCAATCGGCGGAGCCGGCCCGAAAGGAAGTTGATCTTGGGGGACCCAAGGAACCCGGCCACGAAATGGGTGGCGGGCCGCTCGAAAAGGTCGAGCGGCGAACCCTGCTGCTCGATGAGGCCTTCCCGCATCAGCACGATTCGATCGGCCAGGGTCATGGCTTCGATCTGGTCATGCGTCACATAGATCATCGTCGTGGCGATTTCCTGGTGCAGGCGCTTGATCTCGCCGCGCATCTCGTCCCGAAGCTGAGCGTCGAGGTTCGACAACGGCTCGTCGAACAAAAAGAGTTGGGGGTTGCGCACGATGGCCCGCCCGATCGCGACGCGCGGCCGCTGGCCACCCGACAGCTGTTTCGGCAAACTGTCGAGCAGCGACTCGATTCCCAGCAGGGCGGCTGCCTGATTCACCTGCTTGTCGATCTCGGCGGCCGGGAACTTCCGGGCCTTGAGGCCGAAGCCAATGTTGCGCTTGACGCTCATGTGCGGGTAGAGCGCATAATCCTGGAAGACCATAGCCACATCCCGGTCGCGCGGGCGTACGTCGTTGACGATCTCGCCGCCGATCTCGATCGTGCCTTCGGTGATCGTCTCAAGCCCCGCGATGGTACGCAGCAAGGTGCTCTTGCCGCAGCCGGAGGGCCCGACCAGAACCGTGAACTCCCCATCGGGGATCGCCAGATCGATGCCCTTCACGGCCGCGTAGGCCCCGTAATTTTTCTTGAGTCCGGTGATCTTCACCTGCGCCATGGCGGACTGTTCCCATCGTTGCAGAGGCTTCCCGTCATCCGCGCACGGCGCCCAGCGACAAGCCACGCACCAAGTGCTTTTGCGCCAGCATGCCGAGCGCCACCGAGGGCAGAAGCGACACCACCGCGAGCGCGCTGGCTTCGCCGTACTGCGCGCCCTGGAAGCCCAGAAAGGCGCGGAAGATGGTCGGCAGCGTGAAGGCGTTGCGACCGGTGAGAATGAGCGCGAAGAAGAACTCGGTCCAGCAGGCGATGAAGGCGAACACCATGGCGGCCGCGATGGCGGGCGCCGCCAGGGGCACGGCAATGCTCAGGAAGGCCTGCCAACGGCTGCAGCCGTCCACCAGGGCGGCTTCTTCCAGCGACGCCGGCATCTGCTGGAAGTAGGCGGACAGCATCCAGACGGTCAGGGGCAGGGTGAAAACCGTATAGACGACGATCATCCCGACATAGGTGTCGTTCAGATGATATGTCCGGAACAGCAGAAAGATCGGCATGATGATCGCGACGGGCGGGAGAAAGCGCTGCGAGAGCATCCAGAAGGAGAGATGCTGACCGCCGGTGTTGAACCGCGCGAGGCTGTAGGCCATGAGCGTGCCAAGCAGCGTCGAAAGGACCGTCGCGGCCGAGGAGATGACGAGGCTGTTGATCAAGCCATTCAGGCCACGGTAGGCAAAGAGAGCCGCGTTGTAGTGCGTCAGTGTCGGCTCCTTGGGGAACCACACCGGCGGGACCGCGAGATAGTCTTCGCTGGGCTTTATCGAGGTGATGAAGACCCAGTAGAGCGGGGCGATGACGAAGATCACGAAACCGGCGATCAGCAGGAAGCGGCCGAGGTCGGCGGTCCAACGCGGGCGTCGCTTTCGGCGCGGCCCAGGGCTTGGGGTGGCGTTCCTTGCGGTGGCATTCATCGCGGCGCCTCCGGCCGGAGCAGCCTTTGCACGAGCAGCATGATCAGCAGCGTGATGGCGATAAGGAAGATCCAGCTTCCGGCGGTCGCCTGCGAAATGTGGAACTGCTGGAATCCCACCTGATAAAGGTAATAGGAGACCGTGTAGGTCGACGTGCCTGGGCCGCCTCCGGTCAGCATGAAGATGACGTCGAAGAGCTTGACCGCGTCGAGCAGCCGGAACGTGACGGCGAGCAGGATCATAGGCATGAGCTGGGGAAGAGTCAGCCACCAGAAGGCCTGCCACGCGTCGACCCCGTCGAGTTCGGCTGCCTCGTAGATGTGGGGCGGAATCGAGGTCAGGCCCGCCAGTAACAGCACGAACATGAACGGCGTCCACTGCCAGACATCGGCCGCGATAATGGCGATGAAGTTCCACGGCGCCTCGGTCAACCAACTGATCGTCACCTCATGGCCCAGCAACTTGCCGAGGAGGAAATTGGTCGGGCCAAAGGGCCGTTGCAGCAGCAAGGCCCAGAACTGGCCGACGATGACGGGGCTGATGAAAAGCGGCACGATGAGCACGGTCATGACGAGACCGCGTCCTCGGAAGGTCTTGGCCATCGCGAGCGCCAGGATCAGGCCGAGGAGAAGCTCGATCGCCACGTTGGCCACGGTCAGCCCAAGCGTCACGCCGACCGAATGGATCGCGACAGGGTCCGTCACCACGCGCCGGAAGTTATCCAACGCCACGAAGGCGTGCCCCGGAACCGAGAAGTCGTAATTGACGAAGGCGACCCAGAGCGAGAACAGGAGCGGGTAGATCGAGAGCGCCAGGACCAGGCTCACGGCCGGGGCGACCAGCACCCACTTGAAGTGACGATCGTTCCAGGCCGATAGCGACTGGGGCCTCTTCCTTGGAGGCCCTGCGGTCCCTGAGATGGGAAGGGCGGTTCCGGTCATTCCTCGTCGCGCCGATCCTTACGAAGTTGAAGCGGCCGCTCCGAACCTTTGATCCAGCGCCACTCCCTTGCGATCAGGTGCCATCTGATCGCAAGGCGCGCGAGATTGTCGTTCTTGCTGCGGGCGGCGTTCAACTTTCGGCCGATCAGTCGAGCTTCACGGCTTGGCCGAGGCTCTCGATCGTATGATCGGCGTAGGAGCCGGGGAGCTTCTTGAACTCCTCGTAGGCTGCCTTCTGCTTATCCACGCCGATCCGGTCGGTTGTCGCATTCCATTCGGTCGCGGCCTTTTCGAGCACGGCTTTGGGATCGCCGCCCGCCCAGGCTTCCGTGCACATGCGGTCGAGCGAGAGCGCGTAGTCCTGCCATCCCGGCATGATCAGATCGACGACGGCGACGTTGGCGGAATTGTTGAGGTTGACGAGGTAGTCCTTGGCGGTCGGCCAGAGGGCGCGATAGAGATCGGACTTGTAGTGGGACAGCCGATAAGGATCGCGCAGCGAATAGGGCAACATCGTCCGCACTAGCGAGACGGACGGCGACGTGCACCATTGCATGAAGAGATAGGCCGCCTCCGCATTCGCCGAGTCGGAAGAAAGCGATTTGACGTAGCCGGAGGCGTGCTCCGGATGACCGCCCGGAACGATGGCATAGCCTTCCTTGCCGGCGACGCTCGATTTCGGCACGAAACTGATGGCTTTGTCGCTCTGGGAATAGTTCGCCGTCATCCTGCCCGTGGGGGGCCAGGAATAGAGCATGGCGATCTTGCCTTGCAGCCAGGCGGCCCAGCAAGCGACGGCATCGAGTTCGTTGTTGCCCGGAAGCGAAGCTTTGTTGGCCGCGATCATTTCCTCGAGCGTCTTGATGCCGGCCGGCGTCGCTAGTTGGCTTCGCATGGCATCGTCGAAGAAGAGCCCCCCGTTGGCCCGAAAATGCTGCAGGAAGTCGTACTGATTGCCTGGGCTTCCCGCCTTGCGGAAATGCACCGCCCCGTAGACGTTTGGCGCCATTTGGTCGGAGATGAATTGCGCGACCTTCGCATAGTCGTCCCAGGTCTTCGGCACTTCGAGGGATTTGCCGAACTTCTTCTGATAGGCATCCTTCATCTTGGGATCTTCGAAGATGTCGCGACGGTAGTAGAGCGCGAACATGTCGCCGTCATCGAAGAAGCCCCAACGCTTGCCCTTGTAGGTCGGCATCGCCTTATAGAAGGGATGGTAATCATCGAGGTCTGCCTGGTTCATATATTTGTCGACGTAATCGTCGATCGGCGCGATTACGCCGCCATCGGCCAGCGATGGAATCCAGGCCGGCTCGATGTCAAGCACGTCGTAGGCGCCCGAGCCCGCGATATGCTCGGCGATCGGTTTCGAATACTGGTCGGGATGGGGCAGTTCGACGACGTTGGACTTGATGCCCGTGAGCTGCTCCCAGGCCGGACCGGAAAAGTTGCGCGGATCGAGCGCCTGCAGACCGGACTCGTAGGTATGATTGAGGGTGATTCCGGAGGATCGTTTTGCCGCCTGAACAGCGCGAAAAGCGGAACCGTCCGCCGGTCCTTCAATAGACGCTTTCAGCGCGGCGATCTGGGCCTTGCCCAGCGGCGTCGAGGGGTCGGCGAGCTCGGCCTTCGCTTGCGCCAATACAGCGGCGCTGGTCGAGGCCAGCAATGGGCCCGAAAGAGCAAGCATGCCCGTGAGCTGTCCGAACCTGGTCAGAAACGTCCGGCGGGACGTGTCGCCGGCCAGCCAGGCATTGACGTCCTCGGCCAGGCCTGCCTCGAAATCGGACCTTTCGCGATCGTTCATGGCTTTGCTCCCTCGTTGGCATCGGCATTGTCGCGATGCCTTATGCGTCGTTCAGCCCGAGCCCTTCAGGGTCCAAATCTCGATCTGAACTCGTCCAGTTTCCGCCGCCACTGCCCGGTTTCGAGCACGGCGCTATTGACGACGGCGCGGGGCGCGCGCCCGTGCTGCACTTCGAGCACGGCTCTGACATCGGCGGCGCCGTTGCCTGCGAAACATTGGTCGGTCCAGCACAATGCGTGAGGCGCCAAAATCACGTTGTCAAGCTTCAGAATCGGATCTTCGGGGTCCGGCGGCTCATGCTCCAGAACGTCGAGCCCGGCTCCGGCGATGCGGTTCTCCGAAAGGACCTTGGTCAGGGCCTTCTGGTCCACGATGGGTCCCCGCGCCGTGTTGATCAGATAGGCCGTGGGCTTCATCAGCGCGAGCCGCTCGGCGTTGACGATGTGGTGGGTTTGCGGAGTCAGGGGACAGCTGACCGAAAGCACATCCGACAAACGGAACAGGTCTTCGAGGCCAACGAGCTGGATCCCGAGTTCCTGCGCGGTGGCCGGATCGGCGTAGGGGTCGTGCGCCATGAACTTCATGTCGAACGGCTTCGCCATTCGGAAAAGTTCAGCCCCGATGTTGCCGATTCCCAGAGACCCGAGCGTGCGGCCGACAAGGCCGACCCCCATGTGGTCCGAGCGTCGGGCGAATCCTGCCGAGGCTTGGCGCGTCAGCCGGTCCTTGATCATCAGCTTGCCGGTCAGCGCCAGCATCAGCGTGATGATGGACACCGCCACGGGGCGTCTTACGCCGTCGGGCGTGATCACGAGCGCGATGCCGGCCTCGGTGCAGGCCTCCACATCGACGGTGTCGTAGCCCACCCCGAACCGCGCGATGACGGCCAGCCGTCCACTCTTGGGCACGCTGGTGCGGTCGAAACGGTGCGTCAGCAGGATCAGCCCATCGATGGTTTCGAGTTGCTCCGGCCGCAACGGGGAGGCGATGTCCAAAAATACCACTTCCACCCCCGGCGCGTCCCGGAGCGGCGCGAGATCGAAGTCCGGGTAGGTCGGAGATCCGTCGGCCTTCTTGAAGTCTCCGGAGAGCGCGACGCGGAAATAAGCCTCCATCACCTACCTCCAGCGGGCCGCACGAGAGAGATCGATTAGACCATCGAACGCGCGATCGAGACGACATCGGACCTGGGTCATGGGCAATGCTCGCCCAAGCTCAAGGTGTGGAACGGTCCACGGCCGATTCCTTGTCGTCATGCGCCGCCCTCGCACACGAGCGCCCCGGTGACGACCAATTTGCTGATGCAAAGCTCGGCGCTGGACACGGCGAAGCGAGCGTAATGCGCCGTATGAGTATGGTTCTGGAACGCCGCCTTGTCGGCGTAGACCTCGTAGAGCAGCACCCGGTCGACGTCGCCTTCCGGTTCAAGCACGTCGAAGCGCAAACAGCCGGGTTCCGATTTGACCGAGGCTTTTGCATTCTCGTCGACCAGCTCGCGAAACGCCGACCGTGCGCCTGGATTGAGCCGAAAATCCACCCATACGACGAAGCCGCTCATCGCCGCAGCCCCGGTTCGACGATCGAAGCCCCGCCCTTTTCACGACCAGCTTTCCCGGGCGGAGGACGATCCGCCGCGCCGCCGCGGATGAATGAGGGCTGGAATATCATCTTGGTATGCCTGTAATACCACCTACGCAACCTAACTTCGGTTCGAGTTGACCGTCAAGGGCCTTCCGAAGCATGACAATACGGACGCCAAGCGGAGGCCCACCGCCGGAGGCGGCGCATCCCCTGTCAGGCCATCACGCCTGCTTGACGATGCCGCAGGGGGCTGGCAGGACTCGGGGCGCGCCAAGTGATGCGGCACAGGACTCAAGGATGACGACGGTCGACCCCATCCGCCGCGTGAAAATCTATCAGGAGATCGCCAGGCGGCTGGAAAAGCAGGTCTTGGAAGGCCTGCTTCAGCCCGGCGATGCGCTGCCGTCGGAGCGGGAGCTTATGGAGCGCTACGGAGTTGGGCGACCCGCCGTGCGGGAAGCCTTGCTGTCGCTCGAGAAGTCCGGCCTGATCGCCATCCAAAACGGTGAGAGAGCGCGCGTCATCCGGCCGTCCGCGGCCAACCTGATCGATGAGTTGGGCAGCGCGGCCCGCTACCTCCTGCACCAGGAGGACGGCGTGCGGCAATTTCAGCAGGCGCGCATGTTTTTTGAGGTGGGTCTCGTCCGCCATGCGGCCGAACACGCGACCGAAGAGGATCATTTCCGATTGGAGCAGGCCTTGGAAGCCAATGAAGCGGCCCTCGGCAAGATGGAAGACTTCGCTCGGACCGACGTCGACTTTCACTTCGTCCTCGCGGAGATTCCGCGAAATTCCATCTTCGTGGCTTTGCACGTCGCGCTCGCCGAATGGCTGACCGAGCAGCGCTCGACGACCCTGCTGGTCAAAGGTGCGGCGCGGACCGCGCTCAAGGCGCACAAGGCGATCTATGCCGCGATCAAGGCGCACGACCCCGCAGCGGCGGAAGATGCCATGCGGAGGCACCTGCTCGACGTCGAGGCGCGATACTGGCGCGTGATGGAACGCAAGGAACGGCGCTGAAGCCGAGCGCGCGGCCTCCAAATTTGAGCGCGCACATAACCGACCGCCGAGCCCAGTGCATCCGTGAGCGCGACGGTCGGAAGGTTTGCCCTGCCGATCGGGACCGGCCGGTTGGACATAATATTCTACGCAGCTTCGAGGGGCGGCGCGATTCGGCAAAATGGATAACCCCTAAGTCTTCGGACGGATTTTCCCGCCGTGGCCACCGAGCGTGGAGCTTGGCAATCATCGACGCAGTGCCATTGGGATTGACGACAAGCAGGCGCAATCAGACCAGCCCAGCCCCGGCGTCCGACCCGTGCCGCCGTCTTTGGCGCTGGACCAGCATGACCGCCGTGAGCGCCAGGATGATGATGAAGAACGAAACGCCCGTCGTCACCGTGCCCAGCGCATAGATCACCGGCGTGGTCACCGTGGTTGTCAGGCCTTGAAGGGTCAGCGGCAGGGTGTTGGCAGAGCCGACGGTTTGGCTGGAGCGGGCAATCTCGTCCCAAGAAAGGGTGAAGCCGAAGAGCGCCACGCCGACCAGCGAGGGCGCAATGATCGGCAAGACCACGTGACGGAAAGTCTGCCAAGGTGAGGCGCCGAGGTCGCGGGCCGCTTCCTCATAGGCGGGGTTGAATCTGTTGAAGACCGCGAACATGATGAGGAGACCGAAAGGGAGGGTCCAGGTGAGTTGCGCGCCCAGCCCCGAGGTGTAAAGGCCCATCGCGGTCTGAAAGTCGTCCTGAATCCAAGCGATGTCATAGGCGTCCCCGACAGCCGAGACGACCTTGTTGGGGAGCTGGAACTCGAGCGCGATGCCGAGCGACACCACGATCGAGGGCAGGATCAGGCTTGCGATAGCGGTGAAGAAAAGCGCGTTCGAGCCGCCGAAGCGCCGTCGGAAGGCATAGCCGGCCATCACCGAAAGCACCACGGTGAGCGCCGTCACGGTCAGGCTCAGCCGCAGGGAGTTCCAAAGGGCGTCCACCACTTTGGGCACGCCGATGCCGGCCCAAAGATTGTGAAACCAGTGCAGCGATATCCCGTTCATCGGAAAGGTCATGCCGCCCTCGGGACCCTGGAACGAGAGGGTAAGGATGGTCAGCGTCGGGCCGTAGAGGAACAGGACATAGAGCGCGAAAACGACGCTGAGAGCATAGAAGGCGGGGGAGCGACCTTCACGCATGTCAAAGCTCCCGGCGGATGTCGACGAAGCGCAGCATCGTCCACACGATCATCAGCACCACGGCCAGCAACACCACGGCGTTGGCGGCTGCGATCGGGAATTGAAGGGCGGTAATTTCAGTGGAGATCACCTTGCCGGCGGAGGCGATCTGCTGTCCGCCCATCAGGCCTACGGTGATGAAGTCGCCCATGACCACCGTGATGACAAAGATCGAACCGATCGCGATGCCGGTCTTCGACAGAGGGATGATAACATTGATCAGCGCCTGCCAGCCCGACGCGCCGGCATCATAGGCAGCCTCGACGAGAGAGCGGTCGATGCGCGACATGGAGTTGAGGATCGGCACGATTATGAACACCGTGTTGATGTGCACGAGCGCGAGAGCCACGGAAAAGGGCGAGTAGAGCAGCCAGTCGACCGGTTCGTGGGTGAGCCTGAGCGCCATCAACGCCTGGTTGACCAGGCCGTTGCGACCGAGCAGCGGAATCCAGGAAATCATGCGGATCACGTTCGAGGTCCAGAACGGGATCGTGGTGAGCAGCGCCAGAACCAGGCGGGTGGTCGGGCTGCGGATCTCGAACACGAGATAGTAGGCGATCGTGAAGCCGACCAGGAGCGTAGCGAGCCAAACCACCAGGCAGAAGCGCAACGTCGAAAGATATGTGCGGAACGTCGTGCATAGGTTGGGCAGATCGGCCAAGCAGCGGTCGAAAGCGGACTTGTAGTTGTCGGAAGTCAGGGCGGGCTCGATCGAATAGCCGGTATAACTCCAGAAACTGACAATACACGTCACCAGCAACGGTAGAATGAAGAACACGAGAAATACTGCCGCAAGGGGCGCCGCTTGCCAGTAGGCGGCGTATGGCGAAACTGCTTTCATTTGCACTCGAATCATGGCGCGGGCATCGCCGGCAAGAGCTTGCCGCAAGGCCTCCTTCGTCTTGGAGGCGCGGCATCGCTTTCGGTATCCGTACGCCGGCCGAACTGCACGCCCATTCGGCCTGGAGCTATTTCGCGAAAGGACATGTTCCGGGCGGTGGGGCAGACCGGCAATTGCCGATCGTGCTCCACCCGGTCGCGTTCGGCTGCTTCACGCGGCGATGAACTCGTTCCACTTCTGCACCATGTAGGCGTTCTCATCCATGATGGAGTTCCAGCAGGCCACGGCACCCATGCGCACCTTATAGGACCCGCCGTCCCGGACGGCGCCCGCCTTCTCGAGGAGTCCGCCGTCCGGTCCGTGGATGTCCTTTTCGGCAGGTTTACCTTCCATCCAATAGGCCCACTCGTAGGGCTCCATATGGTCCTTGGCGGTTTCGAGCACCGCCGAGTAATAGCCTTGCCGGTTCAAGTAGGCGCCAGCCCAGCCGGACAGGAACCAGTTCACGAACTCATAGGCCGCATCGAGTTGCTTGCCCTTGAGCGTCTTCGGCAGGGCGAAACCGGAGGCCCAGGCCCGGTAGCCTTCCTTCAACGGCTGGAACGTGCATGGGATGCCCTTGAGGCGAACAGCCGTGACGGCCGGCGACCACATGGACTGGATCACCGTCTCGCCCGAGGCCATGAGGTTGACGGATTCATTGAAGTCGGTCCAGAAGGCGCGGAACTGACCGGCCTTCTTGGCGTCGATCAAGGTAGCGATCGTAAGATCGATCTCCTCCTTGGTCATGTTGCCCTTGTCGGCGTATTTATGCTTGCCCGAGGCCTCCGTGACCATGGCCGCGTCCATGATGCCGATGGATGGGATGTTGAGGATCGAAGCCTTGCCCTTGAATTGCGGGTTGAGCAGCTCCGCCCAGCTCTCGATCGGGCGGCCGATCAGATCGGGTCGGATGCCCAGCGTGTCGGCGTTGTAGGTGGTCGGGATCAGCGTGATCCACTCGGTGGGTTGCTTGGAAAAGCCCTTGGAATGCTGCTTCTCGAGGTAGAGCACCTTGTGCGGCGACGTGCCCTGGTCACCGATCCTCCTGCCGTCGATTTCACCCTTGGTGATGACAGTCGCGAGCTTGTCGAACAGCTTGATCTTCTTCGAATCCATGCCCATCAGATTGCCCGAGGGCACGAGGTTTTTCAGGCTGAAATACTCGGTGTCGACGAGATCGAAGCTGTCCGGCTGCGTGACGATCCGTTTGGTTACGTCGTCCGTCGTCACGGTGACGTATTCGATCTTGATGCCGATGTCCTTGATGGCCTGCTCGGCGATCGCCGGGGCCTGGTTGGTTGCGGTCGAAAGATAGCGCAGGGTCACCGGCTCAGCCGCGTGGATCGCCGGCGCGCCAATGCTGAAGCCTGCGGCTGCGCCGAATGCCGCACCGCCCTTCAGCACCGACCGGCGCGACAGCCCTTTGCGGTTATGGATCTTGGTCATGACAGCTTCCTCGAGTGTTGACTGATGCATCTGGACAGCAGCGGGGTCATGCTGCCCCGCCTTCCAGCACGTGCGCCTCATGAGGCGACCACGACACGGTCACGCGCTCGCCCTCGTCGACCGGTCGATCTCGAAATCTTTCTTCGGCAATCAAGGCGGTCAGTTCGCCGCCGCTGTCGTCCAACATCTGAATGCTGAAGCTGGTGCCGGCGAACTCTATGTCGCGCACCGTCGCTTGCCGGGCCCCGACGTCTTGCGTGACGTTCAGGAGCGTTCGATCGGTGCGAACCGCGACCGACCGATCGCCGAGGTCGATGACATTGTGCCCCCCGACGAAGCGGGCCACGAAGGCCGTGCGGGGCCGCAGGAAGACCGAGGCGGCGGTGCCCTGCTGTTCAATGCGCCCGGCATTCATCAGCACGACGAGGTCGGCCAGGGCCAGGGCTTCGTCCTGACCGTGGGTCACGTGGACGAAGCTGATGCCGAGGCTCTTTTGCAGCCGTTTGAGCTCCCCGCGGACCCGCACGCGCAAGAAAGGGTCGAGGGCGGAAAGGGGCTCGTCGAGGAGCAGCGCTGCGGGTCGGGTGATCAGTGCCCGCGCCAGTGCGACGCGCTGCTGCTGCCCGCCGGACAGTTGCGAGGGCAGACGCTCGGCAAAGCGCTCGAGTTCGAGCAGCTTAAGCATGCGCCGGGCCTCTTTCAGGCGCTCGTCCGCACCGATGCCGCGCATCTTCAGGGAGAACGCGACGTTGTTTTCGACCGACAGATGCGGGAACAGCGCGTAGCTCTGGAACATCATCGCGGTGCCGCGCCTGGCCGGCGGCAGATCGGTGACATTGCTATTGTCCAGCAGGATGTCGCCGGACGACACCGCTTCATGGCCGGCCAGCATTCTAAGAGTGGTTGTTTTGCCGCATCCGGAGGGGCCAAGAAGACAACAATAGGTCGCCTCCGGAATCCGCAGATTGATGGTGTCGACCGCGACCGCAGCTCCATAGGACTTCGTGACCGCGACGAATTCGACACGGCCTCTATTGTCGGGTTGTTTTGCAGCAAACACTGACACGGCGACTTCCGGATGATGCAGGTTCGGAAAGCACGTCGCGTGCCAAGCCCCAATGGCCGGTCGGATTGGGCGTAAGCTCACGTTTTGGCCAGGAGCCTAATGGCTACTGCTTAAAGAGGCATCGCTCGAGCGACATGCGATCGCCTTCCGAATGACGCCCCGCGAGCCTGTATCGGATCGGAATGACGGCTCCGATCAGTCGGCAATCCTGGTCGCGGTGGAGTTGCGAACTCGTTCACTGATCGCCCCTATGGGCGGCATAGCACCGGCTCCGGCCGCGAGAAGGTGCGGCGACCGGCCTTGAGGCCGAACAACGGCTGGACGATGGCGCTCACCGCCTCCATCCGGCTGGCGCAGTCGAGGACCACGAGGTCGGCCGGATAGCCGGCGGCGACGCCGTAATCCGCAAGATTGAGCAAAGCTGCGGCCGCGGAGCTGATCATGTCGAAGCAGGTGGCGAGTTCGCCCGGGGCTCCAAGCTGCGCCACATTGGCGAAGAGATTCGCCATGCGCAGAAGGGAACAGTCGCCGTAGGGCGTGAAGGGATTGAGCACGTTGTTGGTCGCAACCGAACAGCGGACGCCCTGCGCCGCAAAGCTATGAGCCGGCGCGACACCCCGTGGAACGTCGCGGTCATGATCGCGACCGGCGAGAAACAGGTCTGTTGCAGGCAGTACGGTCAGAGCGACGCCGGAAGCAAGCAGGCGCCGCGCGGCAAGTTCCACCGCCTCCGGTTTCATGGCGGAGAGGTTCGTGACATGGCCGATGGCGACGCGGCCGCCCCAGCCCTGCGCATCGGTCAAACGGCAAACCTCTTCCAACATGGATCGGGACGGGTCGAGGTGGAAATCCAAATGCAGATCGATATCGACATCGAAGGCACGCGCGATGTCGAAGATGCGCGTGAGCTGACCCTCTGGATCGGTGTCGGCGTAAGGCGCGCCGCCGATCGCGTCGGCCCCTTGTTCCAGGGCTTGCAGGAGCAAATCCTCGCAACCGGGATCGTTGGTGAGTCCCTCTTGGGGAAAGACGCACAAACCGATGTCGATCGCCCAGGCAAAGTCGCTTTTGAGCTTTTGCAATGCGTGAAAACTGGTCAGCCCGACGCGAGGGTCGACTTCAACATGCGTGCGCATCCGCGTGGTCCCTTGGACGATGGCCATTTCCAAGGTTTGCGTGGATCGGGCCGAAACATCATCGGCAGTGAACCCGCGCTTAGCTTTTGCGACGGCAGCGATGGCGTCCGTCAACGTGCCGGCTCCGCAATCGCAGACGCCGAGCAAGCGCGACTTATCGAGGTGGACGTGAGTATCGACGAAGCCGGGCAGGACCAGCTTGCCTGCCAAATCTTCCTCTACGGCTGATCGCGGAAGATCCGGCTCGATGGCTTCGAAGCGTCCAGCCGCGATGCCGATGTCCACGATCCGATCTTCCGCACCGGCGATGCGGGCATGGCGCAAAACGAGGTCGAAAGCCACGAACAACCCTGGTGAGGCCCGGCTGCCTGAAGCGTGGGGACGCGGGCGAGCCCTCCCGATGCGAAACCGCGCCCGCACCTTGCCTTCCTCGGGAAAGGCCGGTCAACTGAGAACGTCTCGTGTCGCTCGCGGAGACGTCGTCCGCCCGGACCGCCGGTAACGCATCCGCGACGCGATCCCCATTGAGCGGCTCAGAGACGCGCGACCGGCGCGCGAGCTACCCCCATAAGCTCAAGCGCTCGGGCGACCCGCAGAACCAAGTCCTCGCGCCACGGCGGGCCGATGACCTGAACGCCGATCGGCAAGGCGCGGCTCTCGCTCCACACCGGCACGGCGGCGACCGGCAGGCCGATGAACGAGAGCGGTTGGGTAAAGAGGCCGAGATTGGCCCTCACACCTAGCATTTCTCCGCCGATCACCATCGTGGCCTGCCCCAGTTTCGGAGCTCGGCAGGGCGTCGCGGGCGCCAACACCAGGTCCACCGCCTCGAACAGCCGCGCCACCTCATCCTGAAACCAGCGGCGGAACTTGTGGGCCTTGATGACCCAGGCAGCCGGCACCATGGCGCCGGCGATCAGGCGATCGCGCGTCGCCGGGTCGAAATCGCCGGACCGGGTGCGCAGCCGCTCGAGGTGCAGCGCCGCGCCCTCCGCCGTGGTGATGAGATAGGCGGCCGCACGAGCCCGCCGGGCTTCGGGAAATTCGACCGTCCGGCTTGCCCCGAGGGCCTCCGCGCAGCGGCGGACTGCCTCGAAAGCATCCGGCTCGCCCTGCGACGCGAAGTAACCGCCCGCGACCGCGATGCGCAAACCCGCGGTGCCACTCCCCAGACTGCCAAAAACAGGCTCGACCGGCCGGGTCGCGCAGACCGGATCGTCCGCGTCCGGACCCTGCATGGCGTCGTAGCAAAGCGCGAGATCTTCAACCGAGCGGGCCAGCGGTCCGAGATGATCGGCGCCCCGCAGGCGGCCGCCTCGAACAGGCGCACGCTCGGCGACCAGCCGGCGCGACGCATGTCGGCCCGGGTGAGGTTCAGCGTGTAGCGGCAGGAGCCGTAGAAGGC
>JBBPYT010000407.1:0-9135 GCA_038199665.1 Hyphomicrobiales bacterium | reverse complement strand
ATCCTTCGGCGATGAGGTTCTGCAATCTCGTGCGCGACAGCAAAAGATCGGGCCTCTGCGCCACTTGCACCATGACCTTGTCGAGACGCTGACCCCCGTATTCGGCGTCGACCAGCAAAGTCAAGCAACCGGCAGGGGAGACGACATCATCCTGGGCCACCGGCTGCCTCATCCGAGTGCACGAACCGATCAACGAAAACCGGCGGCTCGTCCGAACGGAAAGAGCGCGCCGGCTGGTAAGATCGACAAAAGCGCTCCTCGACCGCAGCGCTCTAAGACGGCCGCAACGTCAATGAACGCTCACGGTCTGAAGCTGATGCTGCCACGCGTTGGCGAGGGCCGCATCTTTCGAATCCGTCAGCAGGATCGGCACGCCATCGGCACCGAGCAGCACAAACAGATCCAGTCCGGGCTCGATGGCCGGGGCCTGCGGAAACAGCGCCGCCACCTCTTCGGACCGGATCGGCTTGACGTAAGCGATTGCACCTTGGCCCAGATGGGCAAACTCATCCAGCGATAGTGGCTCGCTGGTGTTCCACTCGGTCGACATCGTCAACTTCCTCTTTTCATGCGGTCCATTCGGACCCGCAGGCGAAGCGCGGACGAACCGTCCCGCGCCCCAATCTTGATCCTCCTGATGGAGGCAACGGCGGAGCGACGGCTTACCAAAGAAGCCCGTCGTTCAAATCCAACTCCGATACACTGAGAGCCTAGACCAGAAGGAATGACCGCTCGAGCACCGCGTCGCGATGCCGAAAGTGCTGCCCCCGCCATCATTATTCCAATCGCTCCGGAGGAAAAGTTGGCGATCCGCCAGGGAAATTTCAAGCTGTGGCGGCGCGAAGCCGGCGACCCCGCACACGAGCCGCAGGATCTCCAGCTTGTCCTGCGTCCCAGCTTTGCGCTCGAGGTCATACGGAGGATAGCTGTCGAGCGCAGCGCCATCCCGACCGTCGGCGGGGCCGAAGACCTCGAAGCCGAGCCGGGAAGGCGCCTTGAACGGCCTGGAACGCACGACATGAAGCCCGGAGCAGCGCTCTCGAAACGGAGCCTCCGGTTGCCCGATGTCGCGCCGACGTGTTTGACGCGACCCCCGGTCGTGGTCTTCGGTTCTGCACCTCGATTGCGCACCATGATCCCCCGCCATCATAGCATGTCGGGCAGGACGCGGTCGGGCGGACGGTGCCCGTCGCTGAACGCCCGGATATTGACGATAACCTTATGGCCCATTTCGGCTCGGCCCTCTTCGGTTGCCGATCCCATGTGCGGCAACAGAGTGACCTTCCCGGCTTGCGCCAGCCTGACCAATCTCGAAGAGACGGCCGGTTCGTGTTCGAAGACGTCCAATCCGGCGCCGGCGATCTCGTTCTTTTCGAGCATGCGGGTGAGGGCGGTCTCGTCGATGATCTCGCCGCGGGCCGTATTGACGATGATGGCCTGCGGCCGCATGAGCTTGAGGCGGCGTGCCGACAGCAGATGATAGGTGGCGGGTGTGTGCGGGCAATTGACCGAGACAATGTCCATCCTGGCGAGCATCTGATCGAGCGAGTCCCAATAGATTGCCCCAAGGCTATCCTCGATGTCGGCTGCCACCCGGCGCCGATTATGGTAGTTGATCGCTAGGCCGAAGGCCTTGGCGCGGCGGGCGAGCGCCTGGCCGATGCGGCCCATGCCGACGATGCCGAGTTGCTTGCCGTTGATTCGATGACCCAACATCCAGGTGGGCGACCAGCCGGTCCAGGAACCGTCCGGGATGACGGAAGCGCCGGCGACGAGATGGCGGGCGACCGCCAGGATGAGCGCCATGGTCATGTCGGCTGTGTCCTCGGTGAGAACGCCCGGCGTGTTGGTCACCATGATGCCGCGCCGCCAAGCTGCGTCCACGTCGATATTGTCCGTACCGGTGCCGAAGTTGGCGATGAGCCGCAGGCGATCGCCAGCCTGGGCCACGAGCGAAGCGTTGATGCGGTCCGTTACCGTCGGAACCAGGACATCAGCGGTCTGCATCGCATTGAGGAGAGCGGCGGCATTCATGGGCTGGTCGTCGAGGTTCAGGCGGGCATCGAACAGTTCGAGCATCCGGCTTTCGACCCTGTCGGGCAGCTTGCGCGTCACTACGACGAGGGGCTTCTTGGCCATCGCTTCGTTCCGTCTTCGCTGCCGCCCCGCCCAAGCCTCATTTCACCATAAAATTGCACCGGTTCACGCCGCCTTAACTCCGTTGACGCCAGATAATCCTCAACTCGAGAGGGGCTTTTCGGCGCGGCCTCTTTGGTTTGCAGCGACGGCTGAGCGGCCAGAGGGCCATCGATCGCGGGCCGCGATGCGGCATCCGCTCCACGCGACCTGGATGCAGCCAAAGGGATGAAATTCATGGAGCCGAGCCCAGGTCGCGGAAAGCCGAAGGGCCGGACCTCGCCCTTCGGCCGGATCGCCGTCGCCATTGCGGCCGTCATGACGATAGCTTCGGTGCCCGCGGAAGCGCAGACGGGAGCCACGACCGGATTGCCGGTGCCACGCTTCGTCAGCCTCAAATCCGACCGGGTCAACCTGCGCGAAGGCCCATCGAAGGAACATCCCACCACCTGGGTGTTTCAGCGCGCGGGACTTCCCGTGGAGGTCACGGCCGAGTTCGATACGTGGCGCAAGGTTCGCGATGCGGACGGTTCGGAAGGTTGGGTGCTCCACTCTCTTCTCTCCGGGCGACGGACTGCGCTCGTGGCACCATGGAAGAAGGACATGCCGCTGCCGCTTTATGGGCAGCCGACTCAAAGCTCGCCTATCGTAGCCAATCTTCAGCCGGGCGTGCTGGGCAACGTCAAGAAGTGCGACGGCGCGTGGTGCCGCATCTTCGGCGAAGGCTTCGACGGATACGAGCAGCAGAGCAACCTGTGGGGTGTTTATCCGGGCGAACAGGTCGAATAATCATTTCCGGCAGCCGAGGGGCGGCCGATCGCCAACCCTATTTCCTACGCAACCTGACGATCACGTCTACGCGCGCGATCTCCATCCCGTCCGGCGCCTCAGGCACCGGACCGATCGCTATATGCGAGCCGGGGATATCGAGGAGAACGTTGGTATCCTCCACAAGAAAATGGTGATGGTCAGACAGGTTCGTGTCGAAATAGGTCTTGGACCCATCAACGGCGATCTCCCGCAACAGACCGGCTTCGGTGAACTGGTGGAGGGTGTTGTAGACTGTAGCCAGAGAAATCGCGACCCGGGCGCCGGTCGCTTCCTCGTACAGCTTTTCGGCCGTGATGTGCCGATCGCCCTTGGCGAACAGGAGCCACCCCAGGGCAACGCGCTGCCGAGTCGGCCGCAAGCCAGAACGGCGCAGCTTGGCGCGAAGATCATGCACGGGGCAGCCAAGGAGCGCGGAACCCGGGAGCGCAGGAGCGGGGACCGATCTGGCGGCGAGGTTCCTTATAGGGGGCATCGATTTGGGCATATCGGTCGGAAGAGCTCCAGGATAACTTCATATAGGCAAGCGGCATCGAAGCCGCAACTGTCGGCAGCTCGCCGCGCCGCTTCGGTTAAAACAACGCCCCACAATTCGACCATAGAGTCAAGATGCCGGAAAGAATTTTCGGTTGATACCGGGAACCGCTGGAAGCGCCGAGCATTGACGGTCCAGCAAGGTAAATTCGAGTTTTTGGGCAGCATCAACGGCTGGACAGACAAATGACCGCTCTCGGACGTGCTACGGACAACAATGTAGGTTTCGGCTATTCGATCGACGCCTCCACGGCCCGTCGGCAATTGAACCTGTCCATCGGTGTGGTTTTGGTTCTCGCGGTGGCGATCGTGACCGCCGTTTTGAGCCTCAATGTCCGACCCGTTTCGGCGCGGGGTTATGTCGTATCGGTCCCATCCGTCACCCAGCAGGCGCAGCGAATCGTGCCGGCGGTGCGCAGCTGACGCCATTGTCGGCCAATAAGCCTTTCAGATTTGGGTGCAGATTCGGGTGATAGGAAGATCGTGCCCAAATGGGCGGATTGGGCTCGGCCGATCAGTGATCCACGACCTTTCAATGCGCCAATGGCCCAAGTGGTGACCTTTCTCCCGTACACTGATCCGCGACCCCGGCCAAAGCGCGCCATCTCGCCGCATCGATCCGTCCGTGCCGAAAACGATCCTCGCGCCTGCCCGTCATCGCATGTGCTTTCCGGCCATATTGGGGGCTTTCGGATGCGGTGAGCGGGCCAGCGGGGGCGTGAGCGTCGGCCGACAAGACGCGAATGTTAGGCGTTCCTTGAACGAACTGCGGCAGAGTGCCGATTCGGCGGCCGATTGGTCTTGTTGCGAATCGCGTCGCGCGTTCCAGGAGTTCACCTATCATGGCCTTTCCCCGACGCGGCGGACCTTCGCTCAACGCTCCGAAAGTCGTGACCTTTTCGATTTCGCTGATCCTGGCGATCGTGGCCGTGGCATCGCTCTACACGCACTTGCCTGCGGGTGCCTCCTTCGTCAATGCGCACCGGTTCGGGATCGTGGTGACGGCCTATGTGCTGCTGGCTCTCGGCTGCATCCTGCGGGGCCTGTGAGCGCTGGAGGACAAGGCGCGTCAAAGCCGCGCGAAGGCTTCCCACATGCCTCGACGACGGACTTGGGGTGATCAGCCGCGATTTGCCCCGAGCGACGGTGCCAAGGCGAAGACTGAAATCCACTCGAAAAATCAGCAGCTTAGGAGTACTACACGACTCTACCGAGACACTTGCGAGTTCATGACCTGGATCGCGGCCGGGGTGCCGATGATGACGAAGAGCACCGGCAGAAAGAAGAGGATCATCGGAACGGTGAGCTTCGGCGGCAAGCTGGCAGCCTTCTTTTCGGCCTCCATCATGCGCATGTCACGACTTTCCTGCGACAAGCCCCGCAAGGCCGCCCCGAGCTGCGTGCCGTAACGTTCCGATTGGATCAATACGGTGATCAGCGCACGGATGCTCTCGACGCCTGTCCGGTTCGACAGGTTCTCGAAAGCCTGCCGCCGGTCGGACAAGTAGGACAGTTCGGCCGTGGTCAGGGTCAATTCCTCCGCCATAGGGATGGACTGCTGTCCGATTTCCTGGCTCACCTTTCGGCAGGCGTGCTCCAGCGACATGCCCGACTCGACGCAGATCAGAAGCAGATCAAGCGTATCCGGGAAGGCCCTCCGCAGCGATTTCTGGCGTTTGGAGATCGTGTTCGAAATGAAAATTTCGGGCGCCTTGATCCCGAGATAGGCCGAGCAGAGCGTGATCCCGATCTTCAGCATCGGGGAAAAGCCGAAGTTGATGATGACGAACACGTAAGTGAACGTAACCACGAGAAAGACCACCGGCGCCACCAAGCGGAAGAACAGAAAGGCGATCTCGGCCTGGGGCCCACGGAATCCCGCCATGGCGAGCTGACTTTTGGCCTTCTCGGTCCCCAGCCACCTCGAGGCGCTGAACCCCTCGACGATCCGCGACATGAAAGCTTTGGCTTCCGGCCGCAAACTACCCCTGCCCGACTTGGACAAGCGTTCCCGCTCTCTTGCCCGGATGCGTTCGCGCTCCGTGGCCATCGATTTCATGCGCCGGCCGAGCGTGTCGGTTTCCAGGAACGGCATGGAAATTGTCACCACTGTGGCGCCCGCCGCCACCGCGATCAGCATGCCCACCAGAAACTGCTGGTCCGTCAGTTTTTCGACAATTAGGTCCATCATGGCACGATCTCAGATTTCAAAGCTGATCATCTTCTTCATGACCGCAATCCCGATCCCCATCCACAGACCGCAGGCGCCGCAGACCAGACGCCCAGTCGTGGTGGTGTACAGGACTGCCATATAGTCGGGCGTCGTGATGTAGACGAAGAAAGCAACCAGGAACGGCAGGGCGCCGATGATGGCCGCAGAGGTTTTGGCCTCGGACGACACAGCCTTGATTTTGGCTTTCAACTTCTTCCGCTCGCGGATGACCCGCGAAAGGTTGGTCAGAGCTTCGGTCAAGTTGCCGCCGGCCTTCTGCTGGATGCCGATCACGATCGAAAAGAAATTGGCCTCGCTGACGGGCACACGTTCGCCGAGCCGTTCGACCGCTTCGGTTACCGAGAGTCCGACAGCTTGAGCCTCTACGATGCGCCGGAATTCGGTGCGCAGGGGTTCGGGGGATTCGCTGGCGATGACGCGGAGGCAGTCGCCGAGCGGCAGGCCGGCCTTGACGCCACGGATGATAATGTCGACCGCATTGGGGAATTCGTCGACGAACTTGTTCATTCGCCGCTTCCCCAGAAAGCTTAGAATCCAGGATGGCAGCCCGAATGCGCCGATCAGGGCTGCTGCGGCACTCATCAGCAGATTGCCTTCGAGAACGAACAGGAGCAGCCCGAACGCTGCTCCGAAAACGCCGCAGACGATGAAGTAGGTTTGCTTGCTCCAGTCCGATCCCGCCTTCGCAAGCTTGGCTTCGAGCGTCAGCTTCTTGGACTTGCCGCGCTGTTCGACCTCCTTCAGACTATCGGAGACCTGCTTGCGCCGGCTCGCAGCGTCGACCGCCCGGTCCGTACGGCGCTTCGACTTGGGCGCCTGAAGCAACTGCTGTCGCTTCTCCGCTTTGATGTCGCCGGACAAATAGGGCAGGAACGTGAACAGCACGCCGCCGGCGGCGAGAACGCCGAGCGCAAAGATGATGACCGTACCCGTTTCCATCGACTCAACTCCCGGGGCTCTCGATGGCGCGCGGACTGCTCCACCCTTGTTTCCGAATCGCGACCGGCCGCTCGAAAACCTTCGGGCGCCGCGTTCTCGCACTCATGGCCTGATGCCCTCCTTGAGTTCGGACCTGTCGAGCGCGGCCGCCAGGCGCTCCTCTTCGCCGTAATAGCGGGCACGCTCCCAAAATCGCGGTTGGCCGATACCCGTCGAACGATGGCGTCCCTTGAGCTTGCCCTGCGCATCCTCTCCTATGATGTCGTAGAGCACGAGATCCTGGGTGATCACGACGTCGCCTTCAAGGCCTAGCACCTCCGTTATGTGGGTGATGCGGCGCGAACCGTCGCGCAAACGGGCCGCCTGGATGATGACGTCGATCGAGGTGACGATCATCTCGCGTATGGTGCGGGCCGGAAGCGAAAAGCCGCCCATGGTGATCATGGATTCGAGGCGGCTCAGCGCCTCGCGAGGCGAATTGGCATGTAGCGTACCCATCGATCCGTCATGACCCGTGTTCATGGCCTGCAACAGATCGAAGGCTTCGGGGCCACGCACCTCGCCGACGATGATGCGCTCGGGCCGCATTCGCAGGCAGTTTCGGACGAGATCGCGCATGGTGATCGCGCCGGTTCCTTCGAGACTGGGAGGACGGGTTTCGAGACGAACCGTGTGGGGTTGCTGCAGTTGCAGTTCGGCCGCATCCTCGCAGGTGATCACCCGTTCGTCGTGATCGATGTAGTTCGTCAGGCAGTTGAGCAGCGTGGTTTTTCCTGAGCCCGTGCCCCCGGAGATGAGAACGTTGCAACGGACGCGGCCGATGATCTTGAGCACCTCCGCTCCGTCCGGCGAAATCGAGCCGTAACGCACCAACTGATCGAGGGTGAGCTTGTCCTTCTTGAACTTGCGGATGGTGAGGGCCGGGCCGTCGAGCGCGAGCGGGGGTGCGATGACATTGACGCGGGAGCCGTCCGCCAGGCGGGCATCGCAGATCGGCGAGGCTTCGTCGACGCGGCGTCCGATCTGGCTCACAATGCGCTGACAGATGTTCATGAGCTGTGCATTGTCGCGAAAGCGGACGTTGGTGAGTTGGATTTTGCCGGCGACCTCGATGTAGGTGCGGGTGGCGCCGTTGACCATGATGTCGGCGATGTCGTCGCGCGCCAGCAAAGGTTCGAGTGGTCCATATCCCAACACGTCGTTGCAGATGTCGGCGAGCAGATCTTCCTGCTCGGCGATGGACATGACGACGTTCTTGATCGAAATGATCTCGTTGACGATGTCGCGGATTTCCTCGCGTGCGCTATCCGCATCGAGCTTCGACAATTGCGAAAGGTCGATCGCTTCGATGAGCGCACCGAAGATCGCGCTCTTGGTGACATAATATTCATCCGAACGACGACCTTCCGGCACAGCCGCCGCAGCCGGCATGGCGGCGGAAGCCATGGCCGGCGGCGGACTGCGCCCGTCGACGTTAGATTTGGCCGGCGTGGGGGGCGAGGCCGGTGCGTTACCGCTCGCCGCGCGTCGTCCGAACATTGTCAACGCATCCTTTCAACGAGTCTCGCTTAAGCCTTTGCGATTGCGTCACTTTGGTCCGGACTTCGCCAGTGTTCGCAGGTCCAAGACCCCTCGCCCGCAGCCGGCGCGCCCAAGGCGGGCGTACTCGACTGGGAGCACTGGGCGTCGGTCGCGGCTCGAGATAAGGGCTCTCGAGGTAAGGGCTCTCGAGGTAAGGGTTCATGCCGGCATGTCGTCCTGTTTCGCCAGGACGTGAAGATCTTGGGGCCAGCGCCAGGATGGGCCGCAAGGCGTGAAGTCCCTGTTGGCTGCCCATCCCTAAGATGCCTTTTTCCGTCCGAGCTTGGCGAGGAGAGGCTCGAACAGGGTCCGCTTCGGTTTGCGCGCATCCAATCGCCCCGTCACGGCGCGCGACAGTTCCGTCAGCATTTCGTTGACCTTGTGGCCGGCTTCGACTTCGCCGACCATTTGGCCATTGTTGGCCGCCGTCCCGAAAAGTTTGGCATCGAACGGGACGACCGCCACAGGCGCCATTTCGACGGCCTTGGCAAAATCCGCTATGGCAATTTCGGGACGCTTCAACAGGCCGACACCGTTGAGCACGAGCTTGGGCTTGACGTCGTTGGGCCGTGCCACGCGCAGCACGTCGAGCAGGTTCTTGGTGTTGCGCAGATTGGCGAGGTCGGGGGCGGCGACGACCACCACCTCGTCCGCACCGATGAGCGCCCGGCGGCTCCAGGCCGTCCATCCGTGGGGTATGTCGAGCACGACGCACGGCACGGAGGCGCGCAAGATGTCGAAAAGCCCGTCGAAGGCCGTTTCCCCGAAATCGTAGGTGCGGTCGAGCGTAGCCGGCGCCGCGAGGATCGACAGCTTGTCGGTGCATTTGGACAAAAGCCGGTCGACCAGATTGCTGTCGAGCCTGTCGGGGGCGAAGACCGCCT
>JBBPYT010000406.1:0-6942 GCA_038199665.1 Hyphomicrobiales bacterium | reverse complement strand
GTCGTGAACCGCGATCGCCCGCGTCGCCTGGTCGATTTCGGTAGCGTCGCCCGGGTCGATCACGACGAGGCCCGGGATCATCGCCATCAGGGCGGTGTCCTCGATCGCCTGATGCGTGCCGCCGTAACCGGTGGTCAGGCCGGGCAGGCCGGCGATGATCTTTACGTTGAGGCTTTGGTGCGCGCAGGCGATGGCCACATAGTCGTAGGCTCTGCGAGTGGCGAACACCCCGTAGGTGGTGGCGAAAGGAATATAGCCCGTTTGAGCAAGCCCGGCCGCCACGGCGATCAGGTTCTGCTCGGCCATTCCGACGTTGAAGAAGCGATGCGGAAAGGCATCGCGGAACGGCAGGATGTCGGTGTACTTGCCGAGGTCCGCCGTGAGGCCGACGATGTCTTTTCGTTCCGCGCCGAGCGCCGCCAGCGCGCGGCCGAACGGTGCATCGACCGTGGCGCGCCGGCTTCCCGTGGTTTCGTCACGGCCCATGGCCCGAGTGAAAGCGCGCTCAGTCATCGTGGGTGTCCGCGGTTTCGATCTCGGCCAGCAGTAGGTCCCATTCGCCGGGCTCGACTCTCACGAAATGCGCCTTCTCGCGACGCTCCAGTGTCGATGATCCCTTTCCCGGCAGTGTGCGCAGCACGATCGCGTGCGGCTTTCCCCGCAGTTCGCGGGCCGAGTGCAGCGCCGCGACGATCGCGGCCATGTCGTTTCCGTCGATCTCCTGCGTGTCCCAACCGAACGCCCGCCATTTGCCCGCGACCGGCTCCATGTCGAGCACGACCGGGCCATCGGCCTGGATGCCGTTGCAATCGATCAGCGCGATCAGCCGGTCGAGCGCGAAATGGCTTGCCGCCATGGCGGCTTCCCAGGTCGCGCCCTCCTGCATCTCGCCATCCGAGAGTTCCACGAAGACGCGTGCCGGCGACCCCGCAAGCCGAGTGCCGAGAGCGATGCCGAGACCCTGGCCGAGCCCATGGCCGAGCGAGCCGCCGATGATCTCGACACCGGGCGTCGAATCGAGCGTCGACATCGCGAGTCGGCTGTCGTCGGCCCCGTAGGTCGTGAGTTCGTCGAGCGGAATGATCCCGGCTTCGGCGAGCGCCGCCCAGAGCGCGATGGAGTAATGGCCTGTCGAAAGCAGGAACCGGTCGCGGTCGGGCGCCTGCAAATCCGCCGGATCATAACGGAGCTCGTGGAAATACAGCGCCGCGAGCACGTCGGCGATGCCGAGCCCCTGGCCCACATAGCCCTGTCCGGGGCCTCGCGCCATGACCAGCATGTGGCGCCGCATGGCTTTGGCTCGGGATTTCAGGGCGCCGACATCGGCGCTCGGCGCCGGGTGGTTGGCCAGGGTCATCGGCTCAATCCTTGTCGAGGCCGCCGCTGGCGTTGAGCCGCTCGGCCGTGATGTAAGCCGGCGCGTCGAGGGCGAGCCAGACGATCGCGGCCGCAACCTCGTCGATCTCCGCCCGCCGTCCCAGCGGTACGCGCCGGGTTCGCTCGTCGAGGAAGGCCCGCACGTCGGTGCGGCCCTCGACCGCCGCGAGCCGGGCTTCGGTCGAGCGCTGCATTTCGGTGTCCATCATGCCGGGAGCCACGCTGTTGACCAGCACGCCGAACGGCGCGAGCGCGATCGCGGCCGACCGCGTGATCGAGTCGACGGCGGCCTTACTGGCCGCGTAGGCGGCATAATTCGGGAGTGCCATGCGGGACGCCGGGGAGGTGACGTTGACGATTCGGCCAGAGCGTTGCTGCTTCATGGCCCGCCCGGCCGCAACGGTGAGCAGCGCGAGCGCTTTGACGTTGATGGCCAGCGTCTTGTCCCAGAGCCCGGACGTCATGTCGAGAAACGGTTCGATCCCGCCGTAAGCGGCGTTGTTGATCAGAACGTCGAGGCGCCCGCACTTTGCGATCACCTCGGCAATGATTCGATCCGGCACACCGTCCTCGGTCAGATCGGCAGCGATCACTAAGGTTTCAGTCTCAGACGAGCGAGCCAAGCGCTGCGTTTCCGCCAGGGCCGTCCCAGCGATGTCGGTGAGTGCCACGGCTACACCGCGTTTGACCAGCGCCAGCACGAGGTGCCGACCAAGACCGCCCCCCGCACCGGTAACGAGTGCCCGACTCTGCCCCTCAACAAAGGCCATTCTGACGCTCCGAACGCCGCAAATACAGCAGAACTGGTAACGTTACCATCGTGCCTGTCAAGGCTTGGTTCTGGGGTGTGCATCTGACAGCCGCGCTGTCCAGCACCACCGAACCCGAAGGGCGCAGGTTCCGCGATGTCGCGGGCCCGATGTCCCTTGACGCTTGACGAAGCTGAACGCGCGCCGGACCATGCGCCAGCGACGATACGGGCCGGTCGCCGACTCGTGACAAGGCTGGAAACAACGGATGAGCCGCATTCTCGATATGGCATGGCCGCTTGCCGGAGGGCAACGCCGCGACGCGACGCCCGACCATGCGGTCGCCCCGCTCGGACTGGATATAACCGGACGCATAGGGGCCATCGACCAGGGCCGCCTCACCCAGGACAGACTGGAGCGCTTTCGCGCGCAGCTTCGGCGGTTCGACTATGCCGGTGCCTTGCTGTCGGATCCCATGAACATCCGTTACGCGACGGGCACGCGCAACATGGCGGTCTGGACCTTGCACGGCCCCGGCCGCTATGCCTTTGTGGCGACCGAAGGTCCCATCGTGCTCTTCGAATTCGGCACCAGCAAGCACGTCAGCCGCGACAGCCCGGTCGTCGATGAACAGCGGACCTCGACACCCTGGTTCTACTTCCTGTGCGGCCCGCGGGTCGGCGAAAAATCCGAGGTCTGGGCGGAGGAAGTGGCGAGCCTTGTCGGGCAGCACGGCGGCGGCAATCGTCGCCTCGCAGTGGACCGCTGCGAACCGTGGGGGGCCCGACGCCTTCAAGATCGCGGCATCGAGCTGTTCGACGCCCAGGAGCCGATCGAGCAGGCAAGGCATATCAAGACGCCCGAGGAGATCAAATGCCTGCAATTGTCCATGGATGTTTGCGACATCGCGGTCGACCGCATCAAGGCGGCGCTGCGGCCCGGTCTCACCGAAAATCAGATCTGGAGCGTTCTGCACGAAACCAACATCGCCCACGACGGAGAATGGATCGAATGTCGCCTGCTCGCTTCCGGCGAACGCACGAATCCGTGGTTCCAGGAGTGCTCGAACCGGATCGTCGAGGCGGGAGACATCGTCGCCTTTGACACCGACATGGTGGGACCGTGCGGGTATCTCGCCGACATTTCCCGCGCCTTTGTCTGCCCGGGCAAAAAGCCCACGACTGAGCAGCGTAGGCTCTACGAACTCGCCCAGGACCAGGTCCTGTTCAACACGGACCTGCTTCGCCCCGGGCTGAGTTTTCGCGAATTCTCCGAACGGTGCTGGCCCGTGCCGGAAGCGTTCGTCCCCAACCGATACATGATGATGATCCACGGCGTCGGCTTCGTCGACGAATACCCGAGCGTCGCGTACCGGCAGGATTTTGCTGACTGGGGCTACGACGGCCATTTCGAACGAGACATGGTGGTCTGCGTCGAAAGCTATATGGGAGAGGTCGGCGGCAAGCAGGGCATAAAACTCGAACAGCAAGTCCTGATTACGGAGAACGGCGCGGTCCCGATGTCGAAGACGCCCTTCGTGGATGCTATCGAGGTGTGACGTCCTCCAGGCCGGGAGCGTGCCGGGCGGGGCCGCGCCCGTGCCGCGCGCTCGGCAGTCCTAATCCCGCTTTCGAGGGGAGTCTTTCATGCAGCTGAAATATGCGGTGATCCTAGGTTCGGTAAGGCATGAGCGGATGGGAATTCGCGCCGCTCGCTGGATGATGCGGGGGCTCGAAGCGCGGGGCCACGCGCCGACCCTGGTGGACCCGCTCGAAGTCCAGTTGCCGCTGCTCGACCGCATGTATAAGGAGTTCCCGCAAGGCGAGGCGCCGCCGACGATGGAAAAGCTGGCCCGCCTGTATGGCGAGGTCGACGGCTTCGTCATCGTGAGCGGCGAATACAATCACGGCATCCCGCCGGCGCTCAAGAATCTGCTCGACCACTTCCTGGAAGAATATTTCTGGCGGCCTTCGGGCATCGTCTGCTACTCCGCCGGATCCTTCGGTGGTGTGCGCGCCGCGATGCAACTGCGCATGACCCTGGCCGAACTCGGCATGTCGAGCATCCCATCACTGCTGCCAATCCCAAGGATCAGGACGGCCTTGACCGACGATGGGACCGGGCCCGAACTGGACAAATCGCGGGAGCGCTTCCTGGACGAACTCGACTGGTACGCGCGCGCCTTGCGTCGGGAGCGCGACGCCTCCGGTGTGCCCCGCTGAAGCGCCGTCCACGCACCGAACGTGGCTTCGAGCTGAGTGCATCAAGGGGCGGCCGAAGACGGATTGCGCGAACGGGTAGCGCCGTTAGGACCTCCTTGACGCTGCGCGCTTGCGACGCTGCGTGTCGTGGAGGCGACGCAGGCGCCTTAAAAAAACCTGTTGTGCGGCGGCGTGATTCCTGCATGTTACGTCTGAGGCAATAGGACAGCCTTGCTGACCAAAAAATGAGCATGAACCGGCCGCCCGTGCATTTTCGTGGGCCGCAGGGTTCGACGAAGGCGAGTTTGCCGCCTGCCTTTTCGCCAGGGGAGCCGTTCGATGAGCGTGATCGCTGGATCATCCAAGGGGGCCGGCATGGCTCGGCCTGCGGCGAAGGCCGCTGGCAACGATCGCAGGCGCATAAGGGGCATGGATCCCGGCCTTCCTGAGCCGCAGGGGCTCTATGATCCGCGCAACGAACACGATGCCTGCGGTGTCGGTTTCGTGGCCGACATGAAGAACCGCAAATCCCATGACATCGTGCGCATGGGTCTCGAGATCCTGCTGAATCTCGACCATCGCGGTGCGGTGGGGGCCGATGCCCACGGCGGCGATGGCTGCGGCATGTTGGTGCAGATCCCCCACGACTTCTTCGCGGCCGAGGCCGAGAGACTCGGGTTCCGCTTGCCTGCGGCGGGTCACTACGGGGTCGGCTTCTATTTTCTGCCGCGTGACGAGCAAGGCCGGAAGACGGTCGAAACCATCATCGCCTCAGCCGTGGAAGCCGAAGGACAGGTGCTGCTCGGCTGGCGCGACGTGCCGGTCGATTCGTCCCTCCTCGGCGAAAGCGTGAAGGCTGGGGAACCGGTCAGCCGGCAGGTTTTCGTGGGACGAGGCGCCGGTATCGCGACCGACGACGCCTTCGAGCGACGGCTGTTCATCCTGCGGAAGGCGATCTCGGGTGCGGTGCACGCCCTCGACGACCTGCGCATTAGCGGCTTCTACCCGGTTTCGATGTCGTCGCGCACCGTAGTTTACAAGGGCCTGCTGCTCGCGACGCGCCTCGGCCGCTACTACCCCGACCTCTGCGACGAGCGCTTCCGCTCGGCCCTGTCGCTGGTGCATCAACGATTCTCGACCAATACCTTTCCGGCCTGGTCGCTGTCGCATCCCTACCGCATGGTCGCCCATAACGGCGAGATCAACACCTTGCGCGGCAACGTCAACTGGATGGCGGCCCGGCAGGCTTCCGTCTCCTCGCAGCTTTACGGCTCCGACATCACCAAGCTGTGGCCGATCTCCTACGAGGGACAGTCGGACACGGCTTGTTTCGACAATGCGCTCGAGTTCCTGGTGCAGGGCGGCTACTCGCTCGCCCATGCCATGATGATGCTCATTCCCGAAGCCTGGACCGGCAATCCGCTGATGGACGAGAGCCGCCGCGCCTTCTACGAATATCATGCCTCGCTCATGGAGCCGTGGGACGGGCCGGCGGCGGTGGCCTTCACGGACGGGCGGCAGATCGGCGCGACGCTCGACCGCAACGGCCTGCGGCCGGCCCGCTATCTTGTGACCGAGGACGACCTCGTGGTCATGGCTTCGGAAATGGGCGTGCTGCCCATCCCCCAGGAGAAGATCGTCACCAAGTGGCGGCTCCAGCCCGGCAAGATGCTGCTCGTCGACCTCGAACAGGGCCGCATCGTTTCGGACGACGAGATGAAGAGCGCGCTCGCCGCTTCGCACCCCTACCGATCATGGGTCGAACGTACCCAGATCGTGCTCGAAACCCTGCAGCTGGTGGAGGCGCGCGCCGCCCGCACCGACGTGTCGCTGCTCGATAAGCAGCAGGCCTTCGGCTATACGCAGGAAGACCTGACGACGCTGCTCGCCCCCATGGCGGCGACCGGCCAGGAGGCAGTCGGCTCGATGGGCACCGACACGCCGATCTCGGCTCTGTCGGACAAGGCCAAGCTGCTCTACACCTATTTCAAGCAGAACTTCGCGCAGGTCACCAACCCGCCGATCGATCCGATTCGCGAAGAGCTCGTGATGAGCCTCGTGTCGTTCATCGGCCCGCGGCCGAATATCTTCGATCTCGAAGGCAATTCACGCCGCAAGCGGCTCGAGGTGCGCCAGCCGATCCTGACCAACGACGACCTCGAGAAGATCCGCTGCATCAGCTATTTCGAAGATGCTTTCGATACCAAGACGCTCGATGTCACTTATGCGGTCAAGCACGGCGCCGAGGGTATGGAGGCGATCATCCAGCGGCTCTGCGAACGCGCCGAATCGGCGGTCCACGGCGGCTACAACATCATCATCCTGTCGGACCGGATGATGGGGCCAGACCGCATCCCGATACCGGCCCTGCTGGCTACCGCGGCCGTGCACCATCACCTGATCCGCAAAGGCCTGCGTACGTCGGTCGGCATCGTGGTGGAGACTGGCGAAGCGCGCGAAGTGCACCACTTCGCCTGTCTGGCCGGCTACGGAGCCGAGGCCATCAACCCTTACCTCGCCTTCGAAACCCTGGCCGCGCTCGCGGTCGAGTTCCCCGACGAGGTCGATGCTCCCCATGCGCTGAAGAGCTACATCAAGTCGATCGACAAGGGTCT
>JBBPYT010000405.1:0-6962 GCA_038199665.1 Hyphomicrobiales bacterium | reverse complement strand
GATCACCAGGGCGCGCGGCCCGGCCTGGTTGAGGATGGCGGCGGTCTCGACCATCTCCACCATGAAGGTCGAGCGGCCCCGGGCAAGGTCGTCGGCCGCCCCGACGCGCGAGAACAGCCGGTCGACGACCCCGATATGGGCCGCGCTCGCCGGCACATAGCTGCCCATCTGAGCCAGAATTGCGATCAAGGCGTTCTGGCGCAGGAAGGTTGATTTGCCGGCCATGTTGGGGCCGGTGACGACCGCGATGCGGCCCCCGCCCGCGTCCTCCGGCGCGCCCTCCGCCCCGGACAGGTCGCACCCATTGCTGACGAAGCTGGCTCCTTTCTGTTTCAGCGCCGCTTCGACAACCGGGTGGCGCCCCTCTTCGATGCGAAAAGCCAGGGAGCCATCGACGCGCGGCCGGGTCCAGCTTCTGGTCTCGGCCACCTCTGCCAGCGCGAAGGCGATGTCGATCGCGGCCACCGCATCGGCGGCGGCGCGGATTGCCGGGGCCTCGGCCAACACCTGAGCCACCATGGCGTCGAAGAGGTCCCGTTCGAGAGCCAGGGCCCGGTCGGCCGCCGAGGCGATCCTGCTTTCGAGTTCGGCGAGTTCGGTCGTCGAGAACCGCATGGCGCCCGCCATGGTCTGGCGGTGAATGAACAATGCGTTGTGCGGCGGCTGGCGCCATGTTTCGCCAACACTCGACGGGACCTCGATGAAAAAGCCCAGGAAGTTGTTATGCTTGATCTTGAGGTGCCGCACCTCCGCGGCTTCGGCGTAGCGCGCCTGCAGACCCGCCACGACCTTGCGGGTGTCGTCGCGCAGCAGACGCGCTTCGTCGAGCGCAAGATCGAACCCCGGCCGGATGAAGCCGCCGTCGCGCGCCATGAGAGGCAGCTCCGACCCGAGCGCATCCCCGAGGGCGACGCTCAGCGCCGCGTCGATCCGTCCCGCCACGGCGGCCGTCTCGGCCAGTTCGGCCGGGAGTTCGTGTTCTTCGAGCAGGCTGGCCGAGAGCGCGAAGGCGGAAGCGAGCCCGTCCCGCATCGCGGCCAGGTCGCGCGGGCCGCCGCGCCCCAGGCCGAGCCGCGACAGCGCGCGCGCCAGGTCCGGCGTGCGTTTGAGCACCGTCCGGGTTTCGGCCCGCAGCCGCCGATCCGCCATGGCGAATGCCACGGCATCGAGCCGTGCGGAGATGGCGACGGGATCGGTGAGCGGGCCAGCCAGACGCTCGGCCAGGAGGCGGCCGCCCCCGGGCGTTACGGTCATGTCGAGCGAGGCCAGGAGCGAGCCGGCGCGCTCGCCCGCCATGGTCCGGGTCAATTCGAGGTTGGCGCGGGTCGAGGGGTCGATCTCGACCGTCAGGCCGCGCTCGGTTCGCACCGGCGGCCGCAGGGGTGGTCGGGCCCCGATCTGGGTGCGGGTGATGTAACCGACCGCTGTGGCGGCGGCCGCGATCTCGGCGCGGGTGAAGCTGCCATAGCCGTCGAGCGTGTCGACCCCGTACCATTCTCGCAGCCGCCGGTCGGCGGCGGAAGTATCGGCCAGTTCGCGTGCGACGCGCGTCACCGCGATGCCGAGATCGTCGAGAATGGTCTTGACGGAGGGTTCGTCGGCCAGGGCGTCCGACACCACGATCTCTCGCGGCTCGATCCGGGCCAGGAGGCCCGGCAGACCCGCTTCGGCAGTCTCGGACACCGAGAAGGCGCCAGTCGAAATGTCGACCGCCGCCACCCCGAAGGTGAAGGAGGCTTCGTCGGCGCGCAGCCGCGACAAGGCGGCCAGCAGATTGGCGCGCGAGGGATCGAGCAGCCGCTCTTCGGTGATGGTGCCGGGGGTGACGAGCCGCACCACCTCGCGCCGGACCACCGACTTCGGGCCACGCTTCTTGGCTTCAGCCGGGTCCTCGGTCTGCTCGCAGACCGCCACCTTGTGGCCGAGGCCGATCAGCGTATGCAGGTAATCGTCGGAGCGTTCAACGGGCACGCCGCACATGGCGATATCCTCGCCGTTGTGCTTGCCACGCCTGGTCAACACGATGCCGAGCGCCCGGGCGGCGATCTCCGCATCCTCGAGGAACATCTCGTAGAAATCGCCCATCCGATAGAACAGAAGCGAGCCCGGATGCGCCGCCTTGATGCCAAGATATTGCGCCATCATCGGCGTGACGCGCTCGGCTTCGGCCACGTCGGAAACGGACTCGGCAGATCGGGGGGGCTGGAGAGCGGCAGTCATCTCCCGCACCATAGGGGAAGGTTTCCGCTGGCGCACGGGGCAGGTCCTCAGCATCCACCGTCGACTGAAATCGTCGCTCAAGCCCGCATTGCTCGGCCGGCCGCTTTTACAGCGGAGGCGGCCGAATTCGGCTCGAGCGATGGGCTGGCAGCTCGAAAAGAAACGGCCCTCCCGTCAACCGGGTCAGGTCTTGAACGTCCGGCCACCGCCAAAGCAGGAACGCCGCCCGCTGATGCATAGGAAGGTTCTGGTACGCCGGAGCGAGAACAAATCCCTTCAGGCCCGTGATCTTCGCTGGCGCAACTGAACGAGACGTCCGGCCTCCGCAGGCGTGTAGAGCCCGATACCGATCAGACCTTCGGCCACATCCGCGGTCGTTCTTTGCATGGCGTGCATTGATGATTTGAGGTCAGGCTTCCGTCAAGGCTTTTGCGTTCCTTCCGGCGAGCCCTATGCGCCCTTGCAGCCCGTTTTGGTCGCCTCGCTCGGCGGTGCGGTCGGGACTGACCTGGTCGCCGTCGACCGAGACGACCCGGTCGAGCGGGATCGTATGATGCCGACCCTCGCTTCCGGGTCGCTTCGGGTCAGCTTGATGGTTCCGCCCTCGATGGCGTCGACGGTTCCGACATGCACGCTGTCGGACCCGGCCACCGTCATGTGTTCGCGGATTTGGGATGCTTCGATCATGGGGTGCCTGCCAGATGGGTGGGCGGATCAGTTTTGTCTCGGCGCGTCGACCTGCCTCAGCGGATCGGCCTTGGCGAAAGCATCCTGGGTGAAACAGGTGTCGACGATCCGCGTCACGGTCGGGATATCCGGCACGTCGAACTTGAACAGCCGGGCCGCCATGGCGAGACCCGCGAGGCAGATATCGGCGATCGTGACCTGGTCGCCGTGGCAGAAGCGACCCGTGTCGGGGCTCTTGGCAAGCTTCGCCTCGATCCCCTGCAAGCCGGCCGTAATCCAGTGCCTTTGCCATTCGCGGAACGCGGCATCGTCGAACCCCGCGCCCAGCAGGTACTTCTTCACGCGCGGCACGATGAGTGGGTGGCAATCGCAGGCGACGTCGCAGGCGAGCGCCCGAACCCGCGCCCGTCCCCGCACTCCGGCCGGCAGAAGAGGCGGCTCGGGATGGCGTTCCTCGATATATTCGAGGAGGGCCAGCGACTGGGTGATCGGCGGAGCATTCTCCTCGATCAGCGCCGGGACGGCCGCAAAGGGATTGCGGGCCAGAAAGTCGGCCGCATGCTGCTCGCCCTTGTCAAGATCGACCGGGACCTCGCGGTAGGCTATGCCCTTGAGGTTCAGCGCGACCCGCACCCGGTACGTGGCGTTCGAACGCCAGAATCCGTAGAGCGTGACCGGCTGTTCGCTGGGCGTCATCGGAATGCGCCGAGGTCGGCGGGTTCGGCGATTGTTCTGTCGTTGTGCTCCGCGCGGAACCGCGACGACATTTCATAGGCCGCTTTGCGCGCCCGCATGACGGAGCCGAGCGGCTGGTGCGCCATGAGGCCGTGCCACGGGCTGAACGCCATGCCGTCGTCGACCTCCGCGGCCCGCTCCTCGCTCCAGGCTTCCTGGCGCGGCACGGCGATGCGGGCCACCGGAAGGTACGGGCTGTCCGCTTCGGACCATCGCACGGAGGCGTCCTCGACCGGCATTTTGTCCAGGTCGGTGCAAAGCTGCACCATGACCTCCCATTCGCCGCCGTGGGCACGGAAGAAGTCGAGCGTCGCCTCGCGCAAGCCGTTGGGCCTGCCGTTCACGTCGACCGGAGCGCCGCTGAGCTGCTTCAGCTCCGGCGACGCAGGCGCCACCGCCAGTTTGGCGATGTAGTCGCCGTAGCGGAGCGGCGCCTGGGAATAGTAGGTTTCGCCGAGAATGTTCGTTTCGGGGTGCCCGCCGAGCCCGATCAGCGTCGAGCTTTTGCCGCCGAAGGTTTCCACCACGGACTCGGCGCCGCGCAGCACGGCCGAGACGACCTTCTTCAGCCCCTGCGCCCTGTCGGTAGTGGCGGCCAGCAGCTTGAGGCCGCCGAGGAATTTCTTGGCCGTAGGAAACGTGAACGCCGGGCCGTCAACCAGCACGAAATCCTGCGAGCGGCCTTCGGCGCCGGGCAGGCGCCCGCCCCCGACCCCGATGACTTTCACGGCGAGGCCGCGCGGAGTCGACACGCTATCGTCGAGAATGTCCCCGGGGTTGGTCGAGAAGCGCATCACCACCGGATAGGTTCCGGGCTTGGCGAACAGACCCTGCCTCAGGGGCTCCGGCAAGCCGTCGAGAACATGCATCTCGCCACGCAGTAGGCCGTGGCTCTTGGCGTGGACGCTGCGATGCGCGTGGCCCCCGTCCCTCCATACGGTCTCGCTGATCGAGCGCATCGTGTCGACGATTTCTGGATCGTTTCCGCCTCGTCGGGCTCGGGACGCTCGACGGAAGGCTCGTAGCGGATCGGGGATGAGGGCAGTGCGGCGGCCATGCGGACCTCCTGGTGCGGATGACGCCGCAGGGCGGCGCGCCTGGGCTATCCAACCAGCGCCGTCGCGGGATGTCCAGCGGCGGTTGGAGGCGCCGTACATGCGGTGTGAGGGGAACGACGGGTTGCCCTGTGCGTGCTGGGACCGAATGGCGGGTGCTTCGGCGAAAAGCTCCCATCCCTATTCTGTATCGGACAGACGTCCACCAACGATCAACCCAATTCGATACGCGTTCCCGCCGCGCCGTTCAGGAGGCGTTTCAGGTGGAAACTCGCGAGGCGATCGTCCGAGCTGGTTCCGACGAGCGCCGCGAAGGCCGGTATGGCGCCGGGGTGGCCCGCCTCGAGCTTGGCGAACGCATCCAGATAGCGGGCGGCAGCCGGGTCCTCGTAAGCTTGCTGCGTTAGCGGCTCGAACGCGCGCAGCGCCTCCGTCTTGCCGCGCAGTACGAGATCGCCCACCGGTCTGCCCCGAAACTCCCTGGCCCCCTTCGCCACGCTCGCGCTGACGCAGATGCGAGTGCCGAGCTGCTTGTTCGCGGCTTCCAGGCGAGACGCAGTGTTGATGGTGTCGCCGTAGGCCGTGTAGTCAAAGAAGCGACCGCCTCCGAAATTGCCGACGATTGCGGGGCCGGCATGGGCGCCTATTCGCGTGGCGCCGAACGCCACCCCCCGCTCGCGCCAGCGGTTGCGGAACGTCTCGGCGTAGCCGTCGAGGTCAAGCGCGCAGGCGATCGCCCGGGTGGAATGGTCGGGCTGATCGCCCGGCGCGCCGAACAGGACGTGGATGGCATCGCCGACGATCTTCGCCACCGTTCCGTCGTGCGCAAAGACGATGCCGGTCATCTCGCCTAGATACTCGTTGAGAAGATCGGCCAGGATGCCGGGGTCGAGGCTCTCCACGAGTGTCGTGAAGCTGGCGATGTCGGTGAAAAGCGACGCCACCTCGCGACGCTGCCCGGCGAGCTGGACGGCCGACGCGTCCCCGGCGAGCCGTTCGGCTAGGTTGGGCGAAAAATAACGGGACAGGCTGGCATGCGCACGCTCCGCATCCGATTGTCGGCGCCGCGCTTCGCGAAGAACCTCGATATGCGCGATGGTCTTGGAGATCGTGGTTTCAAGATCGGCGAAATCGATCGGCTTCGTGAGAAAGTCGAAGGCTCCCCGGTTCATCGCGGTGCGGATGTTCGCCATGTCGCCGTAAGCCGAAACGATGACGGTGGAGAGCTTCTCCTCCCCCTCCTGGAGCTTGGCGAGCAGCGAGAGGCCGTCCATGCGGGGCATGTTGATGTCCGAGACCACCATGTCGACATCGCGGTTCAAGGCGAGCATCGCCAGGGCTTCGACGCCATCATGGGCGAAAAGGAAGCTGACTACGCCCTCGCGAATTTGCCTCCTAAATTTCTGTAGAATGAGCGACTCGAGGTCTGGCTCGTCGTCGACCACGAGGATGTTGGCAGTCATGCGGCGGATTCTGTTTCGGTGAGCCTGCGGTCGATCTGCTGTCGGAGCGCCGTAAAATCGATCGGCTTCGTCAGGAGGCCCGCTGCGCCAGCCTCGATCGCCTTCCTTCGGGTCTCGGCATCGCCATAGGCGGTGATCATGATGACGGGCACGTCCGGTAGAGCAGCCTTGACCTTTGGCAGGAGTTCGAGGCCAGTCATGCCGGGCATGTTGATGTCCGAGAACATGAGGATCAGGCTCGTTCCGTCCGGCACAGCGATGCGCTTCAAAGCATCGGCGGCCGAGTGGGCGAAATCCATCACAAAGCGGCCAGATCGCAGCTCGCGCCTGAATTGTTGCCGGAACAGGTCGGCGACATCGGTTTCATCGTCGACGACAAGGATCAGGACGCTCATGAACTCCTCTTCGATGAACTGCCGAATGAGCCGCCGCGCGGCAGCACAATGGTAAACTCGGTGAACTTGCCCGGGCAAGTCGCGACATCGATGGTTCCGCCATGCTGCTTGACGATGATGTCGTGGCTCAAGGACAGGCCGAGCCCGGTGCCTTCGCCGGCCGGCTTGGTGGTGAAGAACGGGTTGAACATCTTGGCTTTCACCTCCTCCGGAATGCCGTTGCCGTTGTCACGGATCCTGATTTCAACCATTTCGCCCAGATTGTGCGTCGCTGCCGCGACCGTTGGTTCGAAGGCAGGATCGCCGCCCTCGGCCTTCCGCTTGCTCGCAGCGTAGAACCCATTGGAGATGAGGTTCAACAGGACGCGGGTGATCTCCTGGGGGTAGAGGTCGACCTCGCCGGCGGT
>JBBPYT010000404.1:0-6986 GCA_038199665.1 Hyphomicrobiales bacterium | reverse complement strand
GTTGCGCCACGAGCCGCTCCATGTCGACCTGGCGCAAGCCTTTCACCTGCCGGAACCCCAGACGGATCGCCTGATACCCCAGGATGTCGCTACGCATCTCCGCATGGCGGGCATGGACGCGCGAATCGGTTCCATTCGTGTCTGATCCGATCGGCACAATATTATGATTCCACTGTGAAAAATTGACATCGACAGCATAGATCGGCACGCCATGGTCGCGCGCATCGCGCACGATCTGGGCCGGCGCATAGAACCCCATCGGCTGCGCATTCAGCAGCGCGCAGGCGAAGACATCCGGATAACGGCATTTCATCCAGGCCGAGGCATAGACCAGGAGCGCGAAGGAGGCGGCATGGCTTTCGGGAAAGCCATAGGTGCCGAATCCCTCGATCTGCTTGAAGCAATGGTCGGCGAACTCCCGCGGGTAACCGCGTCCGACCATGCCCTCGACCATCTTGTCGTAGAAAGTGCTGATGGTGCCGACACGCTTGAAGGTCGCCATGGCGCGGCGCAGCTGGTCGGCCTCCGAAGGCGTAAAGCCGCCCGCCACGATGGAGATCTTCATCGCCTGCTCCTGGAACAGCGGCACGCCAAGCGTCTTTTCGAGCACGGCTTCGAGTTCCTTCGAGGGATAGCGGACCGTCTCGAGCCCTTGGCGCCGGCGCAGATAGGGATGCACCATGTCACCCTGGATGGGGCCGGGACGGACGATCGCCACCTCGATCACGAGATCGTAGAATTGCTTCGGCTTCAGCCGCGGCAGCATGGACATCTGCGCCCGGCTCTCGATCTGGAAGACGCCGATCGTATCGGCGCGGCAGATCATGGCGTAGACGCAGGCTTCCTCGGCCGGGATGGTGGAGAGCGTGAGTGTCCGGCCGTAGTGCTTTTCGAGAAGGTCGAAGCCTTTCTTCAGGCACGTGAGCATGCCGAGCGCCAGAACATCGATCTTCAGGATGCCAAGGGCGTCGAGATCGTCCTTGTCCCATTCGACCGTGGTGCGGTCCTCCATCGCGGCATTGCCGATCGGCACGACTTCGTCGAGCCGCGACCGGGTGATGACGAAGCCGCCCGTATGCTGTGACAGGTGGCGCGGGAAGCCGGTCAATTCGTCGGCGAGGCGCAGCACCGCCGCCATCCGGGGCTCCGTCGGATCAATCCCGATCCTGCGCGTCTGCGCCGGATCGATGCCGATCGACCAATAGCCCCAGACCGTGCCGCAGAGCGCCGCGACCATATCCTCCGATAGGCCGAAAGCCTTGCCGACCTCCCGGACCGCCGAGCGGGTCCGATACGTGACGACGCTGGCGGCGAGACCCGCACGCTCCCGACCGTAGCGATTGTAGATATATTGCATCACGGTTTCGCGCCGCTCGTGCTCGAAATCGACGTCGATATCGGGGGGCTCGTTGCGTTCTGCGGAGATGAACCGCTCGAACAGGAGATCGTGTTTCGACGGGTCGACTTCGGTGATGCCGAGGCAGAAGCACAGCACCGAATTGGCGGCCGAACCGCGCCCCTGGCAGAGGATGCCCTGCTGGCGGGCGAAACGCACGATGTCGTGCACGGTAAGGAAGTAAGCCGCGTAGCCGAGCGACGCGACGATCGACAGTTCATGGGCGAGGGCGGCGGTCACATGGGCCGGGGCGCCTTCGGGAAAGCGGAAAGCCATGCCTGCTTCGGCCAGGGCTAGGAGCGCATCCTGTTCCGTGGCGAAACCTTCGCGCAATTCATCCGGGTAATCGTAGCGCAACTCGGCAAGCGAAAAGGAAAGACCTTCGAGAAAGCGGATCGTTTCCCGCACGGCTTCGGGCACTTCGGCAAAGATCCGCGCCATCTCGGTGCCGCTCTTGAGGTGGCGTTCCGCATGGGCTTCGAGGCGCCGGCCGGCCTTGTCGAGGGTCGTCTTCTCGCGGATGCAGAACAAAACGTCGCCGAGGGGCCGCCGTTCGGGCGCATGCAGGATGACGTCGTTGGTGGCGACGAGCTTCAAGCCGGTCTGCCGCGCCAGTGCCGCGCGGCCGGCGAGCCGCCTGCGCATGTCGGGACCGTAGAGATGGGTGGCGGCGAGCCACACGCGACCCGGCGCGGCCTCGACCAGGCGGCGCAGAACATTCTTTGGCGCCGGTTCGGTCGAAGTTTCGTGAGTGCAGCGTTCTCCCACGATCAGCTGCAGGCCTTCGGCATGGTCGAGAAGGTCGCCAAGTCCGAGGTCGCATTTTCCTTTCAGGGCGCGGCGATTACCGATGGTCAGCATACGGGTCAGCCGGCCATAGGCTGGCCGATCCTGGGGATAGGCGAAGATGTCCGGCGTTCCGTCGGCGAAGACGAGCCTTGTCCCGACGACCACGCGGAAATCCGCATCGGCCGGGATTCTTTGCTTGGCGAAACTATAGGCGCGAACCACGCCCGCGAGGGAATTGCGGTCGGTGATGCCGAGTCCGGCAAGTCCCAGCGCATGGGCCTGAGCCACCATCTCCTCGGGGTGCGAGGCGCCGCGCAGGAAGGAGAAATTAGTGGCGGCCGCCAGTTCGGCGAAGCGAGTCATGGGTGTTCTGGCCGCTCATCGGCATGGGATGTCATCGATCCAGAAAGAGCGCCCTCGTCCTTCGACACGGCGTTGAAGCGCCTGATCAGGATGAGGGCAAATGCTGGTAGGTGGTTTGCTGCCATTTCGAACTCACCCGAAGAGGCCGTGCAGGAACCAGCGGGCCTGCGCGGTTTCCTGGTTGAACAGGCCTTCGCGGAACAGCCAGAAGCGCCGCCCTTCGCGGTCCTCGGCCCGGAAATAGTCGCGCGTGAGCGCGGCGTCGTTTCTCCACCATTCGGGTGCGATCCGTTCCGGCCCCTCGATGGCGGCAATTTCGTGAGTGACGCGTCGCCAGCGGAATCGCAGGGGCGGTCCGTCCGGCACGGCCGCGATCGTGTCGATCGGCTCGGGCCGCTCGAACAGGCGGATCGGCCGGCAGGGCGCGTCTTCGCTCCTGGCCGTGGTCGACTTCGAAGGTGGGGAAGCCTGGGCTGCGGGTTGGTGTGCCGCGGGCATCGCCACCACGGCGAATTCGGGGATATGGGTCCCATGATCGGCGAAACGCAGAACGCGCCTCAACCCCAGTCGTGCGCCGAGCCGGTCGGCGAGGTCGGCCAGATCGCCGCCCATAGGGTCCGGATCGGCAACGAGGCCCTCCTGGAACGGCTTCAAGGGTTCGGCGCTGACGATACCCAGGCGGATCAGGTCGAAACCATAGCCGGTGTCGAGGCCGTCCTCGCCGATGGCCGCGATCCGCTCGCGGAACAAGGCCAGGAGGGCTTCGGGGTCGCGGGTCGGTCGGCTGGTGCCGATGACGATCCGCTTCACCGCACCATCGACCCGGAACAAGGTGGCTTCGCTCCGGCGGGCGCCTTCGCGGTTGCGGGACAACAGGACACAGAGGTGACGGGCCAGCGGCAGAAGCGCCGCTTCGACATCACCTTGCTGCGTGACGCCGCTCGCGAAGCGCCGTTCGGCCAAATAGGCCGGGGCCTCGAAGCGCGGCGCAATGGAGGATTTCGTGCGTCCGAGGAGGCCGTCGAGACGTGCGAAAGGCTGCGGACCGAACCGCGCCGTGATGGGAGCACGGGGGCGCAGCAGGAGGTCGCCCACCCGGCGAAGGCCCGCCTGTGCCATGGCGCGCACTATTTCGGCATCGAGACGCAGAGCCGCCACGGGCAGATCCGCGACGGTCCGGTCGAAACCTTCGTCGGCGGATGTACTGGTCAGAGGGGCGATCTTCGGCGCGACGAAGCGCGCAGGCGCGACGAAGCGCGCAAGAGCCCAGGCGGCTTCGGGCGTCGACGCAATGGCGCCGAAGGACGAGAAGCCCTGGCGCGCCAGCCCGCCTTCGACGGTATCAAGGAGTCTGGCTTCGCCATCGAAAAGATGCGCCACGCCGCCAATGTCGAGCAGCACGCCATCGTCTCCGTCGAGCGCCACGAGAGGCGTAAACCTGCGGCACCAATCGACGATGCGCGTTACCGTGGCGGCCTCGGCCGGAGGATCGGCTTCGGCCACCAGCAACGCCGGGCACATGGCGCGCGCATCGGCCAACGCCATGCCGGGCTTGATGCCGATCTTGGCCGCAAGATCGTCGATGGCAGCGACCCGCTGCGCGCCTTTGACCTTGGCCACGGTCACGAGAGGCAGGGTGCCCGGGTAGTTTGGCGCGCTCCGCGACTCAGGCGCGCGCCGCCTCGCGCCAGCTTCCGCCTGCCGCTTGAGGCGGTCGGTCGGCAAGCGGGGAAGAAAGACGGAAAGGTACCGGGTGGTCATCGAAGCACCTTTGCGCTGGATTCCAGACAAGTGAGTGGATGCGGTTGCTGTCGAAGCCCTGGACGGCGCCCAGGCGCTGCTTGAGGAGACGGACCGCGAAAGCGGCCGTGCCCGGAATGGGCATGCGGTTGCCGGCGGAGGGAGTGCGTGGGCTGGGGCAGGAGGCGACCTGGAACCGTGTCTCCGCGGCGCTCGACAGGTTGGACGCTCGGCCGGACAGGCCCGTATGAAGGAGCAGGGCTGTGCCGCGGCCTGCCTGCGCGGCGAGCAGGAGCCGCCGCGACGGCACCAGACCGTAATGTCTGCTGTTCCAGAGTTCGGCGAGCACCAGGGGGGCTTTCAGCCGCAGGGCTTCTTCGAAGGCCCACAAGGTCATCTGCGCTTCTCGGGTCCGCACCAGAATGAGCCGGTCGGGATCGATGCCGTGGCCGGCAAGCCCCGGCCGATAGGGCGAGCCCGTCTCGAAGGCGGCACAATCCTCCACGATCCAGACGAGCGGGCCCGCAGCGCCGCACCGCACGGCGAGCGCGGCCGCGAAGCCGGCCGCAGCGCCGTCGTCCTGCCGGTGCGCGGCCACGATCTCGTGCAGGGTGCCGGGGCGGAGCCCGCCACCCAGCATATCGTCGAGCCGCAAGGTGCCGTTGCCGAGCCGGATCGGCCGCATTGCCTCGCTCGCGCTTATGCCTTGCGACATGAAGGCTTCCGCACGTGGCGGGCGCCGGCCATGGGACAGGCCCGGCCTTGATTCGATCCTGGCCACCGCTTCGCGAAGAAGGGCCAGTCGCTCCGATCCACCGCCGTGCAGCACCGTTCAGCCTTCATATTCGCAAAGGGCAGGGGGCCCGGATTGCCCATGATCCCTACGGGCGAACCGGTTAAATGTTCCTGATTTGTTCCTATAGATTCCGAGCCTGAACGCGAGAGTCAAGCGGCTTTCGAATCACCCCTCGACGTCGCCGGCTTCGACAGGCTCGTTGGGATGTGCGGCGTCGACCAGCTCGCGGATCTCGGACCAGACCGCGTTTTGGCGATTGACGGATCCCTTCTGTGCCGGTGCCTTGCCCTCGCACTGTGCTGGAAGCCGGCCATGCCATTGGCCTACCGTCGCATATCGACGCGGGGATACAGCGACCCCCGGGCAAACCTCGCCTGCTCGCGGCAATTTCTCAGGCCAAGGCTACTGTTCGGCAGCCGTCGCCACGCCCCCTTCCGCCATTCGACGCAGCCCACAACACGCTCACGCAGGCGCAGCAGTTCAGCTCGCTCCATCCAACGCCGCTACCCGGTCCTGGACTTAGGTGAAGTCTTCGGCGCACGCCGAGCCGGTCCGATACGATCGCGCCCTATGCGGTCCGAACCGGCGCTGCTATTGGCAGGCTTAGGAATTCTTGTTCGACGAGATCGTTACATGGCCACCATAGATGCCGTCCTCGACCGAATCGATGCGAACCGGCACGAAGCCCTCGCCCGGCTTTTCGCTCTGTTGGAGGTGCCCTCCATCTCGACCGACGCGGCTTTCGCGGCGGAATGCGACCGGGCGGCGCAATGGCTGGCGGCACAGCTCGGCGACATCGGCTTCGAGGCGTCGGTGCGACCCACGGCGGGTCGGCCCATGGTGGTGGGCCATGCCAAGGCGGCGCGCCGCGATGCGCCGCATGTCCTCTTCTATGGCCATTACGACGTCCAACCGGTCGACCCCATTTCGCTCTGGAAGACGGATCCTTTCGTGCCGGCTCTGGTCGAGGAAGCCGGATCGTCCCGCATCGTTGGCCGGGGCGCGTCGGATGACAAAGGCCAGTTGATGACCTTCGTCGAAGCCTGCCGGGCGTTTCGCGAAACCGGAGGGCTGCCCTGTGACGTCACGGTGCTGTTCGAAGGCGAGGAGGAAACCGGATCTCCCTCGCTCCCCGCCTTTCTTGATGCAAACAAGGGCGAGCTTTCAGCCGACCTGGCGCTCGTTTGCGATACCGGCATGTGGGATGCCTCGACACCGGCCATTACCACGATGTTGCGCGGTCTTGTGTTGGAAGAAGTGATCGTCCGCGGCGCCAACCGCGACCTCCATTCGGGCATTTTCGGCGGGGCGGCCGTGAACCCCATCCACGTGTTGTCGCGCATCATCGCCGACCTGCACGATGCCGACGGCCGAGTCGCCCTGCCGGGCTTCTACGAGGGCGTGGAGGAACTGCCGTCCGACGTCGCCGAACAATGGAAGGCGCTGCCGTTCGACGAGGCCGAGTTTCTCAAGGAGGTGGGCCTGTCGGTGCCGGCCGGGGAATCCGACCGCAGCGTGCTGGAAAAGATCTGGTCGCGTCCGACATGCGACTGCAACGGCATCGTGGGCGGATACACGGGAGTCGGTTCGAAGACCGTGCTGCCGGCGCAGGCGAGTGCCAAGATCTCGTTTCGGCTGGTCGGCAAGCAGAACCCGGCCAAGGTCGTGGAGACGTTCCGCGCCTTCGTCGAAGCGCATCTGCCGGCAGATTGCGTAGCCGAATTTCTGCCGCATGGGGCAAGCCCGGCTCTCCAGTTGCCGTTCAGTTCCGAAGCCTTGACGCGGGCGCGCCGCGCCCTCTACGCCGAATGGGGCAAGGAGCCGGTCATGGCCGGCTCGGGCGGTTCGATCCCGATCGTAGTTTCGTTCATGCAGGATATGAGGATGGACGCGCTTATGATC
>JBBPYT010000403.1:0-6505 GCA_038199665.1 Hyphomicrobiales bacterium | reverse complement strand
GATCGCCGCGGCACAAGCCGTCGAGCATTACGAGATCGCCCGCTACGGCGCTTTGATCGCGTGGGCAAAACGCCTGGGCCGCAACGATTGTGCGAGCGTGCTCCAGAAGAACCTCGAAGAAGAAAAGGCCACCGATCAGAAGCTGACGAGGCTCGCTGAAGGCAGCGTGAACAGCGCGGCCGCCGCGTAAGAAGTACAACGCCTCAACCGGAGGCGGGAATCGTTAGTGGCTTCACGGCCTCTCCCTTCGGGGGAGGCCGTTTTCGTTCGATGAAACCTTCACCGGGGTGCGTGCATTTATAGCTCAGCTTCAGGCGGCACAATTCTTTCACAATCGGTCTTGGCTGGCACCGGAAGCATGTTACGGGTGGAGCGTGTCGTTCTGCGTCCGCAAGCATCGTGACAGGTGCCGATACGACCATGGGTTCGCTCGAAGCAGCCTCGATAGGAGACCATCGTGACCCTTCTCATTCTCATCATCGTTGTGATCCTTCTGTTCGGAGGCGGCGGCTTTTACGGGTATCGGGGCGGCTATTACGGCAACAGCGGCATCGGGATCATTGGCATCCTGGGCATTTTGCTCGTGCTGTATCTGCTCTTCGGTTCGCCCTACCACTACTGACCCGATCACAAGCGGGAGATTTTTCGGGTCCGACGCGGACGAGCTTCCGCATCGGCCCCTGTCGACGCGATCTTGCGCTCAGGTTCGGCGCGCCGTAACGCTAACGGCGAAATTTCCATGATGGGCGTCGCTTTCGGGCCGCAGATCAGCGGGGGAAGCGCGTCAGCGTCGCGGATCCGGCGCCGCCCGAAGACGCACTCCTGTTCCGGACCTGACTATGAACCCCCTGCGTATCGGGATAGCCGGCCTCGGCACTGTCGGCAGCGCCGTTTGTCACAGACTGATGAAAGAAGCGGACCGCATTGCCCAGCGGGCCGGCCGGGAAATTCTGGTTGCGGGAATGTCCGCCCGCGGTCGCCGCGGGAGGGACGACCTTCTGGGAGAATCACGTTGGTTCGACGACCCCGTTGCGTTGGCACGCTCCAACGACATCGACCTGCTTGTCGAGCTGATCGGCGGCTCGGAAGGAGTCGCCAAAGCGGCTGTCGAAGCCGCTCTCGCGATTGGCAGACCGGTGGTGACCGCCAACAAGGCGCTTCTGGCCCATCATGGGATGGCGCTTGCCAAGGCCGCGGAGGCGAGTGGCGCGCAGCTCAATTTCGAGGCCTCCGTCGCCGGCGGTATTCCGATCGTCAAGACGTTGCGGGAAGGGCTGGCCGGCAACCGGATCGGACGCGTTTACGGCATCCTCAACGGCACTTGCAACTACATCCTGACCCGTATGGAAGCCGAGAACCTGGCCTTCGACGTATGCCTCCGTGAGGCGCAGCGGCTCGGCTATGCCGAAGCCGACCCCAGTTTCGATATCGATGGATTCGACGCCGCCCACAAGCTGGCCATCCTGTCGAGCCTGGCCTTCGGCACGGCGATCGATATCGAAGCAATCCATGTAGAGGGCATAAGGTCCATCACTCCGGCCGATTTGAAGGCTGCCGAGGATCTCGGATACCGGATCAAGCTGCTCGGCGTCGCTCAGCGCACAGGAGACGCGATCGAGACCCGGGTCCATCCGACCATGGTGGCGAAGGGCTCTCCGCTGGCGGAGATCAAAGGGGTCACCAATGCGGTCTCGATCAACGCCGATGCAGTGCGCGAACTCACCCTGATCGGACCGGGAGCGGGCGGCGAGGCCACCGCTTCCGCGGTACTGGCCGACATCGTCGACATCGCTCGCGGCTTCCGCGTGGCGCCGCTCGGCAGACCGGCTGCGACGCTGGACCGGGCCCCCCGGATCGCGATGCAGCGCCATGAGGGCGGCTACTACGTCCGACTCTCCGTTCAGGATCGCATCGGCGCCATCGCCGCCATCGCGACCCGCATGGCAGCGCGCAACATCTCCTTCGAAAGCATCATGCAGCGTCAGGAACCGGCGGGCGGTCCTGCCGGGGCGCAATGCGCAGGCTTCGTTCCTGTCGTCCTGGTCACCCACGCCACGACCGAAACCTCGATCAGGGAAGCGCTCGACGCCGTCGAAGCCGACGGCTACATCGCTGGCAAGCCGCAATTGATTCGCATAGAGCGGTAGTTCGGCCGAACCGCGGGAAACACGGATCGAGGCCGAAGAGCGCAGGGAGACGCACGGTCATGACCGATCTCGTGATCCAACAGCAGGACATCATCGAGCGCATCCTGACACTCGAACTCGTGCGGGTGACCGAACGGGCGGCCGTGTCCGCGGCGCGTTGGCGCGGTCGGGGCGACGAAAAGGCAGCCGACCAGGCGGCGGTCGATGCCATGCGGCGCGAGTTGAACCGCTTGCCGATCGACGGAACGATCGTCATCGGCGAGGGCGAGCGCGACGAGGCCCCTATGCTGTTCATCGGCGAAAAGGTGGGCACGAAGACGGGACCGCAGGTCGACATCGCGGTCGACCCCCTCGAAGGTACGACGCTCTGCGCCAAGGACATGCCGGGATCCATCGCAGTGATGGCCATGGCCCAGGCCGGCGCCCTCCTGAACGCGCCGGACGTGTACATGGACAAGATCGCGATTGGTCCCGGTTATCCGAAGGGCATCGTCGATCTCGACATGACCCCGGAGGAAAACATCCGCAATCTGGCCAAGGCCAAGGGCGTCCGGCCGGCCGAGATCACAGTCGCGGTGCTCGATCGTCCGCGCCACGAGGCGTTGATCATTGCCTGCCGACGCGCCGGCGCTTCCCTCCGGCTGATGACCGACGGTGACGTCGCGGGAATCATCTTCACCACTCAACCGGAGGATACCTCCATCGATCTTTATCTCGGATCGGGCGGGGCACCGGAAGGCGTGCTCGCGGCCGGCGCTTTGCGCTGCGTCGGCGGCCAGATGCAGGGTAGGCTGATCCTCGATACGCCCGAAAAGCGCGCCAGGGCTGCCGACATGGGGGTCAAGGATCCGGCGAAAAAATACGACATGAACGAACTGGCTTCGGGCGACGTCGTCGTGGCTGCGACCGGAGTGACCGACGGCGCTCTTCTGCAAGGCGTGCGCTTTCACCAGAACGTGATCGAGACCGAGACCGTGATCTACCGTTCGGTGACCGGGACGGTACGGCGGATACGGGCGGAACACCGGGAATACGGCAAGTTTCGGCTGGACTGAGTTGCCTGTCGGGGCCGAAACCGACGGACAGCCAGACTTGGAGTTCTGCGTGTCGATGGCCGATTGGGGTGAAGCAATCCTGAGCTTCGTGCGTGACCATGAGGTCTGGGCCGGACCGGTTTGCTTCGCACTGGCGTTCGGCGAATCCTTTGCCTTCCTGTCCTTCGTCCTGCCGGCCACCATCGTCCTCATCGGACTCGGAGGTCTGGTCGGCCATGCCGGACTGGACTTCTGGCCGGTGATGATCGGCGCCGCCTTCGGAGCGGGGCTGGGTGACTGGGCGTCGTTTTGGCTGGGACGACGCTTCGAGCCGCAGATCGAACGCATGTGGCCACTGTCGGCGCACCCCGACTTGATCGGTCGCGCAAGAACGTTCGTCGAACGCTGGGGTGCCCTGGGTGTCTTCGCGGGCCGCTTTCTTGGTCCCTTGCGCGCGACCGTGCCGTTGATTGCCGGCTTCTGCGCCATGCCCAACGCTCGATTTCAAGCAGCGAACTGGTCGTCCGCCTTCGTCTGGGCCTTTGTGGTTCTCGCCCCCGGCGCTTTCGGCCTTGGTGCCCTGCGCGCTTGGTTCGCATGACGCCGCGGCGGGCATCGGTCGGCGAGAGCGCCTGTCCAGCGAACCTGGCCGACCCTAGGTCGCCGAGCGGGGTCGCCGTCATGGTGGACGGAACCGATCGGCTCCTCCGGCGCAACCGAAGCGGTGCTCGCACGACGAAGGTGTCCGGATGAGGCTCTTTCTTTCGAGCCGCATTCCGGACCACTTTCCGACCGCGGCGAGACATAGTGCCCCGGAAGCGGACTTAGATCAGAAGTTCAACCCTCAAACCGAGTAGTACATGTCATATTCGACCGGATGCGGCGTCATCTCGAACCGCATGACCTCTGTCATCTTCAGCTCGATGTAGGACTCGATCAGGTCTTCGGGGAACACGCCGCCGGCCGTCAGGAAGGCGTGGTCCTTCTGCAGGCTGTCCAGCGCTTCACGCAGCGAACCGCAGACTGTCGGGATCTGCTTCAATTCCTGCGGTGGCAGGTCGTAGAGATCCTTGTCCATCGCCTGACCGGGGTCGATCTTGTTCTGGATGCCGTCGAGGCCAGCCATCAGCATCGCCGCGAAAGCCAGGTACGGGTTGGCGGCCGGATCGGGAAACCGGACTTCGACGCGCTTGGCCTTCGGGTTCGCCGTGTAAGGGATACGGCACGATGCCGATCGGTTGCGGGCCGAATAGGCCAGAAGCACCGGAGCCTCGTAGCCCGGAACCAGCCGCTTGTAGGAATTGGTCGACGGATTGGTGAACGCGTTCAGCGCCTTGGCGTGCCTGATGATGCCGCCGATATAGTACAGGCACTCCTGGCTGAGGTCGGCATATTTGTCGCCTGCGAAGACCGGCTTGCCGTCTTTCCAGATCGACTGGTGAACGTGCATGCCTGAACCGTTGTCGCCGAACACCGGCTTGGGCATGAATGTCGCCGACTTCCCGTAGCTCTGCGCCACCTGGTGAATGCAGTATTTATAGATCTGCAGGCCGTCGGCCATCAGCACCAGCTTGTCGAACTTCATGCCGAGTTCGTGCTGTGCCGAGGCCACTTCATGATGGTGCTTCTCGACCTTGACGCCCATCGCCGCCATGGCGGCGAGCATCTCGCCGCGCATGTCCTGCGCCGAATCGAGCGGCGGGACCGGGAAATAGCCACCCTTCGTGCGGATACGGTGGCCGAGGTTGCCGCCTTCGTAGACGGTATCCATATTGCTCGGCAGTTCGATCGAGTCGACGATGAAGCCGGTATTGTACGGATCGGCCTTGAAGCGCACGTCGTCGAAGACGAAGAACTCGGCCTCGGGGCCGACAAAGATGGTGTCGCCTATGCCGGTCGACTTCAAGTAGGCTTCAGCCTTCTTGGCGACGCCGCGCGGATCGCGGCCGTAAGGCTCGCCCGTCATGGGCTCGAGGATGTCGCACACGATCGACAGTGTCGAGGCGGAGAAGAACGGGTCCAGACAAGCCGTAGCCGGATCCGGCATGAGGGTCATGTCGGACTCGTTGATGGCCTTCCACCCCGCGATGGAAGAGCCATCGAACATGACGCCTTCGGCAAACGCATCCTCGTCCACGATGGATACATCGAACGTTACATGCTGCCACTTGCCGCGCGGATCGGTGAAGCGAAAATCGACGTATTTGATGTCCTGGTCCTTGATCGCCTTGAGGACATCCTGGGCGGTCTTCATGCTGTGCCTTTCTATGGAGTTGATGCGTAGTGCGGGACGGTCGGGCGCGGGGCTCGACAAACGTCAGATCGCATCGTTTCCGGTTTCGCCGGTTCTGATGCGGATCGCACCCTCGATGCTCGATACAAAAATCTTGCCATCGCCGATACGGCCCGTTTGCGCCGCCCGGCGGATCGCCTCCACGGCGCGGTCCACCATGTCGTCGCCGAGCACGATCTCGATCTTCACCTTCGGGAGGAAGTCGACGACATATTCGGCGCCGCGGTAGAGCTCGGTATGGCCTTTTTGCCGTCCGAATCCCTTGGCTTCGGTGACGGTGATGCCCTGGAGCCCCACGTCCTGAAGAGCCTCCTTAACCTCGTCCAGTTTGAAGGGCTTGATGATGGCTTCGATCTTCTTCATGCGGGATCCAGACCTGTGCTGCGTTACGACCGCCACGAAAAGTGCCGATGTCCGGGAACAAGCTCAACGTGTTGCGCGTCCCGCTCGTTAGCATCTGACGTGCCACGAGCGCGACGGCAAAATCCAGCGACCATATCGACCTGCCCGATGTTTTTGCATGGAGTGTTGCCGCCGAATTGCGCAGATTGCTGAAAATTCCAGCTTTGGCCGACTGTCCAGGTCCTTCGGACCGACTAATGTGGCTGACCAATTGGCTGCGTGTCCAGTATCGAGAGGGTCATGCGTTGCATCGTGTCCGAGTTGGAAGTGCTCACCGCGCGCCAGATGGCAGAGGCCGATCGGCTGACCGTGGCGGCCGGCATTTCGGAGTTCCGACTGATGGAAAGGGCAGGGAGTGCTGTCGCCGATGTCTGCCTGGCCTGTCTTGCCGATACAGAGAAGGGCCGCACCGTCGTGCTGTGCGGGCCCGGCAACAACGGCGGTGATGGCTTCGTTGCGGCAAGGCTGCTGCGCGGCGCGGGCCACGATGTCGCAGTCGCCGCCGTGGCTTCACTCGAACACATGCGCGGCGAGGCGTTGCTGGCGGCACAAGCTTGGGACGGCCCGGTCGAGAGCCTGGATGATGTTGACCTCGCCGGCGCGGGCCTGGTCGTCGATGCGCTCTTCGG
>JBBPYT010000402.1:0-5444 GCA_038199665.1 Hyphomicrobiales bacterium | reverse complement strand
GCGCAACTACCTCGTGCGGCTCGGCTGGAGCCGGGGCGACAAGGAGTTCTTCTCGACCGAAGAGATGATCGAGGCGTTCGACCTGTCTTCGGTAGGTCGATCGCCGTCTCGTTTCGACTTCGCGAAGCTCGAAAACCTGGACGGGCATTACCTGCGCCAAACGCCCGACCAGGACCTTGTTCGTACGCTGTTGGACACGCTGCCTTTCCTTCCCGAGGGGCCACGCGTCATGCCCAAGGTCGATGCCGACATGCGCGGCAAGCTACTCGCGGCCATGCCGGGCCTCAAAGAGCGGGCCAAGACTCTGGTCGAACTGCTCGATGGGGCCATGTTCCTGTTCGCTGAGCGGCCCCTAGCCCTCGACGAGAAAGCCTCCGAAACCCTCGACCGGGGTGGTCGAGACCACATCCGGGCCCTGCTCCCCCGTCTGGAGGAGCTTGCGTCTTGGACCGCGGCCGATGCCGAAGCGGTCGTCCGGGCCTATGCCGAGCGCACCGCAACGAAGCTCGGGCAAGTCGCCCAGCCCTTGCGCGCCGCCTTGACTGGCCGGACGACCTCACCTGGAATTTTCGACGTTCTCGCGGTGCTCGGGCGCGACGAAAGCCTTGACCGACTGCAGGATCAGACGAGGACGGCCGTGGCCCTCTGAAAAGGCGGTTCAGCTTGACGCCTTCCCCCGATGAACTAGCTTTATTGCAACGCACAAACCGGCTGGGTCTGGTTTTCCTCGCTCCCAGCCCGCCATCCCGCTCGAAAAGGCAGAACCATGCAGGCGAATGCCGGAACCCTCATCATCGATAACAAGTCTCAAGAACTGCCGGTGAAGACGGGAACGATCGGCCCGGCGGTCATCGACATCGGCAAACTTTACGCCGAAGCCGGCGTGTTCACCTACGATCCCGGCTTCACTTCCACGGCAAGTTGCGAGTCGAAGATCACCTATATCGACGGCGACGAAGGGATATTGCTCTACCGCGGCTACCCGATCGAGCAACTCGCCGAGCATGGCGACTTCCTGGAGACCTGTTACCTCCTGCTTTATGGTGAACTCCCGACGAAAGCGCAGAAAGCCGATTTCGACTACCGCGTGACTCGCCACACGATGGTGCACGAGCAGATGGCGCGCTTCTTCCAGGGTTTCCGTCGTGACGCCCACCCTATGGCTGTCATGGTCGGCTGCGTTGGGGCGCTTTCGGCCTTCTACCACGACTCGACCGACATATCGGATCCGACCCAGCGCATGATCGCTTCGATGCGGATGATCGCCAAAATGCCGACGCTCGCCTCGATGGCGTTCAAATACACCGTGGGACAACCTTTCGTTTACCCCAAGAACGACCTCGACTACACGTCGAATTTTCTGCGCATGTGCTTCGCGGTGCCTTGCGAAGACTACAAGGTCAATCCGATCCTGTCGCGCGCGCTCGATCGCATCTTCATCCTTCATGCCGATCACGAGCAGAATGCTTCGACCTCGACGGTTCGGCTCGCCGGTTCGTCCGGGGCCAACCCCTTTGCCTGTATCGCGGCCGGCATCGCCTGCTTGTGGGGACCGGCGCATGGCGGCGCCAACGAGGCGGCGCTGAAGATGCTGGCCGAAATCGGATCGGTCGGCCGCATTCCCCAGTTCGTGACGCGCGCCAAGGACAAGAACGATCCGTTCCGCCTCATGGGCTTTGGCCACCGCGTTTACAAACACTACGATCCGCGCGCCAAAATCATGCAGAAGACTTGCCACGAGGTGCTCAGCGAGCTCGGTATCAAAGACGACCCGCTGCTCGATGTCGCGATCGAGCTCGAACGCATCGCGCTTTCGGACGAGTATTTTATCGAGAAGAAACTCTATCCCAACGTCGATTTCTACTCGGGAATCACCCTGAAGGCGCTCGGTTTTCCGGTGTCGATGTTCACTGTGCTGTTCGCTCTGGCCCGAACCGTCGGCTGGATCGCGCAATGGAAGGAAATGATCGAGGACCCTGGACAGAAGATCGGCCGCCCGCGCCAGCTCTATATCGGAGCCGACCGGCGGGACTATGCCCCGATCAGCGAGCGTTGAGCGTTCCATGCCGACCTACGACCCGAACAACGTCTTCGCCAAAATTCTTCGAGGCGAGATGGCGTGCCACAAGGTCTTCGAGGACGACGTGGCGCTGGCCTTCATGGACATCATGCCGCGGGTCGACGGCCATGTGTTGGCGATCCCGAAAGTGCCGGCGCGCGGATTGCTGGACGCCCGGCCCGATGATCTTGCGGCGCTCATGCGGCGCGTGCAGCGGGTCGGCGCCGCCGTGACCGCAGCCATGGAGGCGGACGGCCTAACGCTCCAGCAGTTCAACGAGGAGGCCGGCGGCCAGGTGGTATTCCACCTGCATTTTCACCTGCTGCCGCGCCGGTCAGGCGTCGCGCTGCGGCCGCCGGGGGGACCGATGGAGAAGCCAGAGGTCCTGGCCGGCCTAGCGGCGAAGATCCGCACCCATTTGCCGGCCTGACGCAACCGTCTCCCAAACCAGGCCTTGGCCCCGGTCCGTCCGGGTGCCCCCAGGTCATTCAGGAAGGACTCTTCAGTGGCACGCGTCGCTTTTCTCGGCCTCGGCGTCATGGGCTATCCCATGGCGGGTCACCTCGTCAAAAAGGGCGGACACGACGTCGTGGTCTACAACCGGACGGGCAGCAAAGCCGAGATGTGGGCCAAGCAGTTCGGCGCTCGTGCCGCGCCGACACCCCGCGAGGCTACCGAGGGCCGCGAGGTCGTCTTCGCCTGCGTGGGCAATGACGACGATCTGCGATCGGTGACGCTTGGCCCAAACGGCGCCTTTGCCGGAATGGCCGAAGCTTCGGTCTTCGTCGACCACACGACTGCCTCGGCCAGCGTGGCCCGCGAACTCTACGAAACCGCAAAGAAGAGCCGGATCGGCTTCGTCGACGCTCCGGTATCGGGCGGCCAGGCCGGTGCCGAAAGCGGCGCCCTGACCGTGATGTGCGGCGGCGACCGGGAGAGCTACGCCAAGGCCGAACCTTTGATCGCGGCCTATGCAAAATCCTGCCGGTTGATGGGCGAGGCCGGAAATGGGCAGCTGACCAAGATGGTCAACCAAATCTGCATCGCCGGTCTGGTCCAGGCCTTGTCGGAAGGCGTGCATTTCGCCAAACGTGCGGGCCTTGATGTCGAAGCCGTGCTCGCCGTCATCTCCAAAGGTGCTGCGCAATCCTGGCAGATGGAGAACCGCGGCAGGACCATGGCCCAAGGCAAGTTCGACTTCGGCTTCGCGGTCGACTGGATGCGCAAGGACCTGGCCATCTGCCTCGACCAGGCACGGCGGACCGGCGCGCATCTGCCCGTAACGGCTCTTGTCGACCAGTTTTATTCCGAGGTCCAGGGTATGGGAGGCCGACGTTGGGACACGTCGAGCCTCATCGCGGTTCTCGATCGGTGATCGAGTGCCCGGCGTGACCTGCGGTGCCGCAAAAGCGCGCGCCGTCCAGCCGCGTCATTGACGACACGGCGGCTGGCCCGGGTGGCCACACTCAGGCCGCCTGTTCCGGTTGTCGCCCCCTGCCCCTGGGCCTTGTGGCGGACCACCTTGCAGTCCGCCCGGAGGAAAGGCGGAAGGCGGTTGCGGCCTTGGCCTAGGTTCCAGCGGTCGAGGCTCCAAAGCTGGTCTCCCCTCCGGAGCGAGTCGTGGCGGCTGACCACCTAAGGCGTTCGGCGGCTGTAGGCGAACTCCCCCAGGCAGGTTCGAAGCTGGGGCAGAACCGTTGCGCTCAATCCTCCGTCGCCGCGATTCACCCTGCCCGGGAGCAGGTCCGGCCCCACCGCCGGGAGCCGGCAAGGGATTTGCCGTGGGGATCCGGCGCTGCGCCGGGGCCTGGGTGATCGGTGCTGGCGTGGCTGGCTGATCCACCCCGGGTGCGGGAGCGGCGGGAACAGGCGCAACTCCGCCGGGCCCGATCCGTCTCTGCTTTCTGTGCCGGTCGGTCGGACCCTCAGGCAAGCCGCGCGGCTGCGATGCGCCCGCGTTCGGTTGCGGCACCACGCCAGGCGCTTGCGGCGCCAGCTGGCTGGGCGCCGATGGTACTGTCGGCGCCGGCGCAACGATTTTACCGTCAGGACCGGGCAGGCGAGCAGGCCCATGCGGCGGCTTTCCAAACCGCCGATCAACTGGCACGGCACCGGGAAGTCCGTTCTGCACAGGCGATGTCGCGGGTTGGCCGGGCGGAATGCCCGCGGGAAGGGTCGAACCGCGACCGCGACTCAGGGAAGCACCGTTCTGATCCGGCAAAGGTAATGGAGCCACGGAAGGTCGGATCTGGACCGGCTGCCGAACGTCAGGCGATTGGTTGGGCGCGACGCCCGCCGGGCGGGGCATAAGCGTCGGCCTACCTGGTGGGGGACCCTTGATGGGCTGAACGACCAGCCCCCCATTGGCCGGCGCTGCCGCAAAGGGCCGCGGCTGCGGGTAAGTCCCCTTGAAGCCGCGCGGCGGGACGATCGTTCCCGGGGCGACGAGCGCGCGGACGAAAGGGATCGGGACGGGCACAGGGATAGGGAGGAAGCCGCGTGCCGGAGCGGGCGCCGGGGGCGGCAGGATCACGATTTCCGGCGGAGGTGGCGGGAGCAGGAAGATGGGCGGAGGGGGAGGCGGCTCAAGCTCTGGATCGTCAAGCAGGAAGGGTCGCTCGATGAGCGGATACTCGGCCTCCGGCGGAGGCGGGACATCGAACGCAAGGGGGGCGAAATCCGGCGGGGGCGCTTTGGCTGCGGCAAGTCTCGCCAGGCGACGCTGTGCCTCGGTGGAGTGCGGCCCTTTGGAATATCGACGCAAATAGGTCCAGAAGGCCGGAGGCGAGTTGCTGTTGAGGGCTTCTCGCCAGAACAGAGCCTCGCGCCGCGCCGCGAGCAGGATCCGCACCCGCCGGGCCAGCGAGGAATCCGGAAAGACCGTCAAGTATTCCTGATAGGCGGGCAGAGTGTCCCGTGCCAAGGCGACGTCATAGGCCTGCTCGGGCGAGAAGTCCCGTAGGGGCCGACTGCGCAGGCTGGCAAAGGGAATCTGCGCGCTTCCCATCGCCGGGGCGTCTGGCGCACGGTCGAAAAATTGGAAGCTCTGCGCCAGCTTGGACACGTCCCACGGCACGACCGCGCCGCGGGTCTCGGTGTTCACGGCGACCCGGACCCGATCGAACACTTCCTCGACCGGGACGCCACCTTGCTTCATCGTCTGTGTGAGGATTTTGGCGTAAGTACCATACGCATCGGCGCTAACTTGAGCTGTTGTTCCCGGCGCCGCATTGAATGCGATGAGCGAGCCCGGCTCCGGATCGACCAGTGCCAAGCCTTTCGCATAGGATCCAGAGGCGCCTTCTTGTGCATAGGCACCATCGATCACGACGACCTTGGCTGCGGAACGCAAGGCTGCAAGCGCTCGCGTGAAGTCGGCGAGGCG
>JBBPYT010000401.1:0-9124 GCA_038199665.1 Hyphomicrobiales bacterium | reverse complement strand
GTTGACCTCGATCATGGGATTATATGAGCTAATCGACTGCAAAGAAACGAGGCTTTTGCGCTCTTCTACAGGCTTTCGACTGCTTGGTTGCACGGTCCGAGACCTACAGCGCCATTTCGACTTGCCCGGATGGACCTTCGCCCTCCGTCCGCTGCCGCATGGATCGCTCGCCCTCCCATAGGCGGCGCGTTGCCGACAATCGGACATCGCCACCGAATCGGCTCGCCTGCCGTAGAGTTTCGGCGCGCAGCCGCGACAAGATCAGAAACGGCCTCCTATGTCCGGACGGAACAGCAAATCCCGGATCGTTGGGCAGTTCGGATCGCGGCTCTTCAGATTCGAAGCCGAAAGCCGTGCAAAACTCTTGTCGGATTCGAGGTGTTGATGAGAATACCGTCTTTCGCTGTACGTGAGTCGAGAGTATGATCCGACGCGAAAAATAGTTGACGAGGATTTATGAAACGCGAACTGAAGCCGTTTGTTGTCGAGGTCAAGCGAGGAAAGCGACGCTCCCCGTTTGGCGGTCAGGTCGAGAGCCAGAATGCACAGACAAGCGAAGCGAGCAGGCGCGCTGATGTCGGGCTATTCGCGGTTTCACCCACGCAACAGATCGAGGCGAAATCTCAACGTTCCGAAACCATCGGCAGAATCCTGCCGAGCTTGATCGAAACCGCGCCCTCGCCCGATCCGATCGGCGAACACGCGCCGCGGCGGCGGGGACGCAAGCCAGGCTCCAAGAACAAGCCGAAGGTCTTGAACGGCGGCGAGGTTTCGGCTTCCGGAGCATCGGCGACCAGCCCAAAGCGGGGCTCCCCCGCGAGGTCGGGAAACTTTGCCTTTTCCGCAGGCTTTCCAATCCCGATCTCGGCAGCTCCCGGCGCCGAAACCGAGACGCTCGCCGGCGAGCCTCCCGGTTCCACCCTTTCCGAGCGTGCGGCCCCTCCGGCGCAACGCGTGCGGCTGCGGGAACGTTCGGCGATTCTGGCCCGCTACGTGTTCGGGACCGAACCGGCCCCCGGTGAGCGTTGGAAGCGGCCGTCTCGGCGGAGCGCCGCAAGAACCAGCAAGTACAAGATTTCCATTTAGTGGACCCACAAAGCTGAACGGCACGCTCCCAAGCCATTGGCGATCTCCCCGGTCCGGAAGATTCACTTCAGGACTGCGGTAGCACCCGGCCGGGCCGATTGCCGGTGCTTCGCCCATCCGCCACCACGCAGGCGCCGTTCACCCACACATGGCCGATGCCGGAGGGCAGGCGGGTCGACTCGTCGAAGGTGGCGTGGTCCGTGACCTGGTCCTCGAACAGGACGAGGTCGGCCGCCATGCCTGGGCGCACGAGCCCCCGGTCCATGAGGCTGAAGCGTTGTGCCGCGATCGAGGTCATGCGCCGGACTGCGTCTTCGATCGGGAACCAGCGGCGGTCGCGACGCAAGGGGCCGACCACGCGCGGGAACGTGCCGAAGGCGCGCGGGTGCGGCTTCGTGCCGGGGCGCGGCAAGCCGTCCGAGCCCACCATATGCAATCTGTGGCAGCAGGCGGCCTGCAGATCGTTCTCGTCCAGCTGAAACAGGATGATGCCGGTCTGCCCGTCGTCCTCCTCGACGAACCGGACCAGGAGGTCGAAGGGTGCACAGGCCTCGCGCTCGGCGGCGGCCCTCATGCTCAGGCCCTCCAGCGATTTCAGGGCCGGGTTGTTGATCCCCGAGATCCGGATGTTCTCCCAGCCGATCAGCGCCACCTTGCTCTGGCCGTGGAAAGCCGGGCCGCCCTGCTCCACCCAGGACCGCAGCACCGGGCCGGTCTGCGGATGCTTGAGGCGCTGTTTCAACGCGGGGAGGCCACCCTCGAGCGCAGCCGGCGGCAGCAGCTGGAGCAGATAGGTACTGCCGGCCGGATAGGGATACATGTCGAAGCTGATGTCGACCCCCTCGCGTCTGGTCGCCTCCAGAAGCTCCAGGGCTTTCGGGATCTGTCCCCAGTTCGGCCGGCCCGCCGATTGCAGGTGGGACAGCAGCCCCGCCGCGCCCGAGCCGCGCAGCACCGCGACGAACTCCTCGATGGCCGCGATCAGGCCGTCCTCGTAGCTGCGGACGTGGGCGGTCAGGAGCTTGCCTCGCCGCTTGACGGTGCGGGCCAGGGCGAAGAGCTCGTCGAGGTCGGCAAAGGCGCTGGGCGGGTAGACGAGCCCCAGCGACAGGCCGGCGGCGCCCTCCGCGAGCTGCCGGTCGAGGAGGTCCTGCATGGCACGGATCTCGTCCGGAGCGGCGGGGCGCCGTTCGTAGCCCATCACGGCCAGACGCAGAGCCGCGTGGCCGACGAGGGAAACGAGGTTGAGCGCCATCGCGCCGGTTTCGAGCCTGTCGCGATAGCTGGCGAAATCGTCGAAGACTTCGTCCGGGTGCGTTTCGCCGAGCAGAGCCGAAAAGTGCTGGCGCAAGCTTTCGCGCGAGGACGCGACAGTCGGGTAGAGCGAGAAACTGCAATTGCCGACCACGATGCTGGTGACACCCTGGAGTGCCTTCTCGACCCGGTCCGGCTCTCGCAGAAAGATCAGGTCGTCATGACAATGAGCGTCGATGAACCCCGGAGCGAGGTAGCACTCCCCGGCCTCCACGGGCACCGCCCCCCTCGGAAGGGCCAGAGAGGAGCCGACGGCCGCGATGCGGCCATCGGCGATCGCGACGTCACCCCTGAACCACGGAGCACCGGTGCCGTCGATGATGCGGGCACCGCGGATCAGCCAGGACTGCGACATCATTTGCTTTCGTTGGTGGTGAACCGAGAGACGCGGAGGCGCCGGGCGGATCGATGCCCGGAGCGGCGCGCCCGACCGTGAGATCCTTGCCAGTGCTCTATGATGCCGCGACCGCGCCCAGCCCACATGAGCCAGACATTCTCCCGTGGGGCGAGCCGGAATATAGCGTTGCGTCCTATTTGTCGTAATCGCCGCCGCCGATGTTCGTTACGATGCCTTGTTTATGGGTCAAGTCACTGCGCAGGTCTTCGATGAGCCTTGCCTGTTTCCGAAGCTGTTCGATCAAGCCTTCGACAGTCTCGATCAGAGCTATGCATATTTGCTTCGTATTGTCGGAATTTCTGGCCTCTTTCAGAAGCTCCCCGAGGGCCACAACTTCCCGCTCCGTCTGATAGATGTGCGTGTCTTCGAGATTTTCGTTTGCAGACATTCAGCCCTCTCCGGTCAGATAGAGAACGTCACTGGCTCTATAGATCGGTTTGGCTCCTGGTCGTTGGGAAATCTTACCACATCGGACAGGTGACCGAAGCGCGCGATTTCGCCTATTGGATCGCCAGCGCCGAGGTCCAAAGCGGGCTTTACGCCGCATCCGGCGGTCAGCCCGGCCATGCGGCGGCCTGGGAGTCGCCCACGGTCAACGCGCCGCTCGCCGATTTCTGCCGCGCCACGCGGGCAACCCTGGAGGGCGCCTGGGTGTGCGGCCGCGACACGACGGCTGCATGGCTTTACAGGATCAGTCCGCAATGCGGCTCAACGCGGCGCTGCAATCCGGCGAAGGCGGCAGGAGCTTCGTGGCCGACTTCAATCCCATGTTCGGAAAAAGCTTCGAGGGCCAAGGAATTCCGACCTGCCGGAGCCACGGGGAGACGATGCGATCACCAGCGACGCATTCGGCTACACCACCGGCCAGCGGCATGGTAACGATGGCGGCCTGAGCCTTCGACAGCGCCGCTCCACCGGTCCATGCTCACCGATATCGACGGCCGTCGTGCATTGATCTGCTGAGGTACTCGCCATGGAGCATCGGGACATCGAGATCGCCTTCGGGCACGGAGTCCTTCCGGTCCAGCTTCCGCAAGGCGCCGTGCCGACCGTGATCCGCAAGGCGGTGCTTCCGAAATTGCCGGACAACCACGAAGCGATCCTGCACGCTTTCGATCATCCGGTCGGGGCATCGGCGTTGCGCGATCTCGTCAAGGATCGCCGCAGCGCCTGCATCCTGATCTGCGATATCACCCGGCCCGTGCCGAATCGGCTGTTTCTCCGTCCCATGATCGAGATCATGATCGAAGGCGGCATTCCGCGCGACGGCATCACGGTGCTTGTCGCGACCGGCCTGCATCGTCCCAACGAAGGGGCGGAACTGCTGGAGCTCGTGGGCGACCCTTGGGTCCTCGAACACGTTCGGGTGGTCAATCATTCCGCCCGCGACACGCAGCATCATGTCGACCTTGGCGCCACCGCCACCCGGGGCACACCCGTCAGCATCAATCGCCTGTTCATGGACGCTGATCTGAGGATCGCGACCGGCCTCGTCGAGCCCCACTTCATGGCCGGATGGTCGGGCGGCCGGAAGGTCGTGGCGCCGGGCGTCGCCGGCCACGAAACGATCCGGACCTTCCATTCGGCCCGCTTCATGGAAGATCCGCTCGCGGTGCAGTGCAATCTCGTCGGCAATCCGCTGCATGAGGAGCAGCTCGAAATCGTGCGGATGATCGGCGAGATCTATGCCCTCAACACGGTGCTCGACGAGGATCGCGACCTCGTTCACGTGACCTTCGGCGAGATCATCGCGAGCCATCTGGCCGCGGTCGCCTTCATCAAGGACGCAACCAGGATCAAGGTGGGACGGCGCTTCAAGACGGTGGTCACGTCCTCGGCCGGCTATCCGCTCGACAAGACCTATTACCAGACCATCAAGGGCATGGTTACGCCATTGGACATCCTGGAACCGGGGGGAACGCTGATCATCGCGTCCGAATGTTCGGAAGGTTTCGGCTCCCGCGAGTTCCGTGCGGCACAGGCGCGGCTGGTCGCTCTCGGGCCGGAACGCTTCCTGGCGACGCTCACGGCTAAGACGCTGGCCGAAGTCGACGAATGGCAGACCGAGATGCAGTTGAAATCGATGCGGCTCGGCCGGGTGCAGCTCTACACCAAGGGTCTCGACGCCGAAGAGCGGCGGATCACCGGCGTCGAGGTCATCGATTCGCTGGACGAGGCCGTCGCGCAAAGCGTGCGGCGCTCCGGCGACGCTGCGGTCGCGATCATCCCCGAAGGTCCCTACGTCATTCCGGTGGAGGGACGAGTCTGATCGACGCCCTAGACTAGGCCACGATTTCGACCTTTCCGTCGGTCAGATCGTAATATCCGCCGACCACCTGGAGCGTCTTGCTCTGGACGGCCGCGCTGAGCAGCGGCGTCGCCTGCTTCATCCGTTCGACATTCATGCGGACATTCTCCTTCGTGGCGTTCTCGAGCGCGTCGCCGGGCTTGTCCGCGACCGCCTTGACGGCCGGCGCGAGGCGGGTCACGAGCGAGGGCAGATGCCCCGGCAGGACCGTGCCGTCCTTGAGGGATTTGATCGTCGCATCGACCGCACCGCAGGCGGCGTGGCCCAGAACCATCAGCAGGGGCGTCTTCAGGATTGCGACCGCATATTCGAAACTCGCGAGATTGTCATCGTTGAGGAAATTCCCCGCAACGCGGACCACGAAAAGGTCGCCCCGCCCCGAGTCGAACGCATATTCGGGCGCGATGCGGGAATCAGCGCAGCTCAGGATGCCGGCATAAGGATTTTGGCCTCCGGCAAGCGCCTGCCTTTCGGCGGCAAAGTCATGCCGCTTCGTCACGCCCGCCACGTAGCGGCCGTTCCCGGCCATCAGCCGCTTCAGGGCGGCGTCCGGCGACATCACGTTGTCCGGCTTCGGCGGGGCCTTCGCCTGCAGTCCGAACGCAGGCCCGGAGACAGCCAGAGCCGCTGCCGCGGCGCTCAAGAAGCTTCTGCGACCGAGGACGGCGCCATGTTCCGCCGTGGCATTTCCGCAAAGTTTGCACATGTCCTGAGTCCCCCGCTGGGCCGGCCGCGATGCCCTAGATGCCTTCGTACATCCGCCCGGGATTGAACAAACCCTCGGGGTCGAAGCTCGCCTTGATGTCGGCCGTGACGGAGCGCAAAGCCGGCGCCAGCGGTTCGAACACCTCGACCACCTTGCGGAGCGCATAGGGCGCCCGCACGAGTGTCGCATGGCCCCCGCAAGGCGCGAGCGCCGCCCGGATGGCAGCCGCGCCGGCATCGCCGTCGGCTGCGGTCGCGATCCAAATGAGACCGCCGCCCCAATCGTACATATGGTCGAGGATGATCGGCCGGGCGCGTGACACCACCTCCGGTCCGCGCGTCGGGGCGACGGACAGGCGCCAGACCATCCTGTCCGGGTCGGCGCCAAGGCTGCGCCCGTCGCCGATGTCGGCCCAAAGCTGCTGCGCGGCTTCGGCGTCGAGCCGCTCGGGAACACCGCAGTCGGACAGCAGGTCCGCGATGCGCGGGATGCGGCTTTCGATCGACGCCTCGAACCCTTCGAGGCGCACCAACGTTCGGGCGGCGCCTCGATCGGCTCCCGCGGGGATGTGGGCGGCGCCCGACATTTCGAACGGCGAGCCGATGGCCCTTGTCAACGCGTCGACGGCCGGCGCGTCCTCGAGACCAGACCAGACCAGAGTCGCCGTCGCCTCCGGCTTGGGCAGCACCTTGAAGGTGAGTTCGGTCAGCAAGCCCAGGGTGCCATGCGCCCCACATTCGAGCTTGACGAGGTCGAGCCCGGTGACGTTCTTCATCACCCGGCCGCCCGATTTGACCACCTCGCCGCGCCCGTTCACCAGCCGCACGCCGATCAGGTAATCGCGCACCGCGCCCGCTGCGAGACGACGGGGCCCGGAAGCGTTGACGGCGACGAGGCCGCCGACCGTCGGCTCGCCTGCGGTGCGGCCGCCGATGGCGGCATAGAGGGCGCGGTGGTCCATCGGCTCGAACGGCAGCATCTGTCCGTGCGCCGCCAGGGTGGCCTCGACCTCCCGCACCGGCGTACCGGCCCGGGCTCGGATGACCAGTTCGGCCGGCTCATGCAGGGTGATGCCGGTGAGGCCGAGAGAAGAGAGAATGGTATCGGGCTCGACAGGACGGCCGAGACCGGCCCGCGTTCCCCCACCCTGGATCTGCATGGGACGGCGCGCCGCGCGTGCATCTAGCACCATCGCGGCGGCTTCCGCCTCGTTGGCCGGGCTGAGAATCAGCATGGACCGAGGATCAAGCCGCGACCCGGCCTTCGAGCGGAAACACCTTGGCCGGGTTGAGCATCCAGGCTTTGTCGAAGGCGGCCCGCACCCGCATCTGCTGTTCGAGGTCCGCGGAATCGAATTGGCAGGTCATCAGGTCGCGCTTCTCGATGCCCACGCCATGCTCGCCGGTCAGGCAGCCGCCGACCTCGACGCAGAGCTTGAGGATGTCGTTGCCAGCCTCTTCGGCTTTCTCCTGCTCGACCGGATCGTTGATGTTGTAGAGGATAAGCGGATGCAGGTTGCCGTCCCCGGCATGAAATACGTTGGCGGCGCGCAGGCCGTGATGCTCGGTGATTTCGCGGATGCGTCGCAGCACCTCCGGCAGTCGTCCGGTCGGGATGGTGCCGTCCATGCAGATGTAATCGGCGATGCGGCCGGTCGCTCCGAAGGCCGACTTGCGGCCTTTCCAGATCGCGGCCGTTTCGGTGGCCGAGCGGCTCTCCTTGATGGTCTTGACGCCATGCTGGCGCGCAATGGCGATGATGCGCCCGAGCTGGGCCGCCATTTCATCCGTCGAGCCCTCGACTTCGATGATCAGCATGGCCTCGACATCGAGCGGATAGCCGGCATGGGCGAAGGCTTCGCAGATCTCGATCGCCAGCTTGTCCATATATTCCATGGCGACCGGGATGATGCCTGCTCCGATGATGGCCGCCACCGTAGCGCCGGCACCCTCGGCCGAGGCAAAGCCGAACAGCACCGGCTGGGCGCCTTCGGCCGCGCGCAAGATTCGCACTGTCGCTTCCGTCACGATGCCGAGCTGGCCTTCCGAACCGACCACCACCCCGAGAAGGTCGAGGCCGCCGCTGTCGAGATGCTGGCCGCCGATGTCGACGACCCTGCCGTCCGCCAGCACCATGCGCACGCCAAGCACGTTGTTCGTGGTGACGCCGTATTTGAGGCAGTGGGCCCCGCCGGAGTTCATCGCGATATTGCCCGCGATGGTGCAGGCGAGCTGCGAGGAAGGGTCAGGCGCGTAGAAGAAGCCCTCGTAAGACACCGCGCCCGTGATGGCGAGGTTGGTCACGCCGGCCTCGACCCGCGCCGTCCGGTTGGCGAAGTCGATGTCGAGGATGCGGTTCATCTTGGAGGTGCCGAGCACCACCGCATCCAGCTGCGGAATGGCGCCGCCGCAGAGCGAAGTGCCGGCGCCGCGCGGGACGACCTTGATGCCCTCGGCATGGAGATAGCGCATCACCGCGCTCACCTCCTCGGTGGTGCGGGGCAGGACCACCGCGAGGGGCAGCTGGCGATAGGCTGTCAGCCCGTCGGTCTCGAAGGCGCGGCGCTCGTCCTCGCTTTCGATGAGGCATTCGGGCGGAACGAGAGCCGCGAGGCCGGTCAGGATTTCGGGCCGGCGGGCCAGAACGGCTGGATCGGGGGTGGGAAAAGCGATGGCGGTCATAGGAGACCCCGGCGTGCAACGAAGGCTGTCGCTACAGTACCGCGAATGGGAGAGACGGGGAAGCGGAACGGTGCGGAAGATGCTTGGATCCGCTACCGGGACAAGTCCTATTCTGGTCCCTTGTCGCCCTCCGATGTCGCATGACGGTCGATCGTGGCGCTGCCGATTCTGGACGAGGTCGGCCAGTGCCCCCGCCGACGCGGACGGTGGAGCTCGTAGGCGTCCAGATGAGACGGATCGGGTTGTACGGGCCTACCGCCTTTCAGGAACAGAGCGCCGGCGGATTCGCTCGGCATTCGGGCCACAAAGGCTTCCGCTCGCTCGCGCGGCCCGGAACTTGCGGGACATGGTTGCCGGATCGATCGGAATCTCGGCGGCGGGCGTACTGTAATCGGCTGGTGAATAACGTGACGCGCGGGACAATTCGGCCAGGAGTCCTTCCGGGGTGAAGCCGGGCGCAGACTATTTGCCAAAGGCCGAGGCCCGAGCAAGCCCGGACCTCGGCGTTGCCGATCTCAATAGAATCGCTGGTCGCAGACCCGGCGCAGGATTGTGTCGCCGTATTCGGTTTCGAAGCGTCGCAGCATGCAGTCGCCGTGGTTGCGATCCCAAACCACGATCGGAACCGGGAC
>JBBPYT010000400.1:0-17570 GCA_038199665.1 Hyphomicrobiales bacterium | reverse complement strand
GGCCAGCGATGGACGGCTTGCTGAAGGCGTCCCTACCGCCGCGGTCCTGGTTGAACTCGCCCGAACCAGGGGAGTGGAGATGCCGATCTGCGAGAGCGTCTCCGCCATCCTGTCCGGTGCGCTCGACGCCCGGATGGCGCTCGACGTCCTGCTGGCACGGCCCGCCAAGGCAGAGGCGGGTTTAGATTCCTACGCTACACCAGGTTATTAGAAGAGACACTTAAACCGGATTCTGACCCATGGCGCACTGGCTTGTAAAGAGTGAACCGTCGAGCTGGTCTTTCAAGCAGCAGCTCGACGCGGGCGAAGTCGGCACGTTCTGGAACGGTGTCCGGAACCACACGGCCAAACAATATCTGATGAGAATGGCGGTGGGCGATGAGGCGTTCTTCTACCATTCGGGGGAGGAACGGGCGATCGTCGGCGTCGTGACGATCACGCGTCCGTACTACCCGGACCATACGGACGCGAGCGGGAAATTCGGCATGGTGGACCTCAGGGCTGTCCGGGCTCTGCCCTGCGCTGTCACGCTCGATGCCATCAAGCGCACTCCTGCTTTGAAGGACATGGTCCTGGTCAACCATTCGCGGCTATCGGTGCAGCCCGTGAGCGATGCGGAATGGGCCGCCATCATGGCGATGGCGGAACCCTGAACCTCGGAGCGGGCCGCGCCGTCAGATGAACTTCAGCGCACGCAGGCTGCTGTGCCCGCTTCTGCCGACGATCAGGTGATCGTGGATCGCGATGCCCATCGGCTTGGCGATGGCGATGATGTCGTGCGTCATGCGAATATCGGTGGTGGAGGGTGTCGGGTCTCCCGACGGGTGGTTGTGCACGAGAACCAGGGCGGTGGCGCTGAGTTCGAGCGCCCGACGGATCACCTCGCGCGGGTAGACGGGCGTATGGTCCACCGTCCCGCGGCCCTGCACCTCGTCGGTGATGAGAACGTTCCGCTTGTCCAGGAACAGGACCCGGAACTCTTCCTGTTCGGAAAACGCCATGGTGGCGCGGCAATAGTCGAGAACCTCGTTCCAGGACGACAGGGTCTGGCGAGACTTGATGGCGCCCCTTGTCAAACGCCTGGCGGCGGCCTCAACGATCTTGAGTTCGGTGATTGCGGCATCGCTGAGCCCAGCGATTTCCCGCATTCGTTCGGGCCGGGCTGCCAGGACCTCCGCGAAAGACCCGAACCTCGCCACGAGCGCCTTCGCGAGCGGCTTGACGTCGCGCCGCGGCATGGCGCGAAACAGCAGCAGCTCCAGCAATTCGTAATCGGCGAGGCTGTCCTCGCCTGCCGCATTGAACCGCTGACGCAGCCGGTCCCGGTGGCCGAAATGGAGCGGCTCAAGCGTCTTCGCCTGGTCACCTCTGTCCAGATCGCTCATCGCGGCGCGAGACCGGTTTGGTAGGGGGGCTTGTCGAGTCCTCGCGGCGAAAACGTGAAGACCTCGACGCCGCTTTCGGTGACCCCGACGGTATGTTCGAATTGCGCCGACAGCGACCGGTCGCGGGTGACGGCGGTCCACCCATCGGAGAGAACCTTCACGTGGGAGCGGCCCAGATTGACCATGGGTTCGATGGTGAAGAACATTCCGGGCTTGAGCACCACGCCCTCACCTCGCCGACCATAATGAAGGATATTGGGCTCGTCGTGGAACAGACGCCCGAGCCCGTGGCCGCAAAACTCCCGCACGATGGAGCAACGCTCGCCCTCGGCATAGTCCTGAATTGCCGCGCCGATGTCCCCCGTCGTCCCACCCGGCCTCACCGCGGCGATGCCGCGCAAGAGCGCTTCGTGCGTGACCGCCATCAGCCGTTCGGCTTTGCGGGGTACTTCGCCCACGCCATACATCCGGGAGGAATCGCCGTGCCAGCCATCCACGATGAGAGTCACGTCGATGTTGAGGATGTCGCCTTCCCGCAAAGGCTTCTCATCGGGGATTCCGTGGCAAACCACGTGATTGATCGAGGTACAAATAGATTTGGTAAAACCCCGGTAGTCGAGCGGCGCCGGGTAGGATCCGTGATCCATGGCGAACTCGAAGACCAGCCTGTCGAGCGTCTCCGTCGTCACACCGGGCCGTACAGGGTCGACCAGAAGGTCGAGGGCTTCGGCGGTGAGCTTGCCCGCCCTGCGCATGGCCGCGAACGCCTCCGCGTCGTGTAGCTTGATCTGGCCAGTCTTTCGACCGGCAGCTGCCGTCGCCTCGACGAATGTCATACGCAATCCGACTGCTGAGAAAAGATCGTACATTCAATTTAAGGACTGTACTCGATATGGCAACGCAGCCTTTCCGTCGGCGGGTCCGCTTTTTGGCGACACTCGACGCTGGGGCGTTGCGGGCCGGACGATCTTGTTAAGCGACCTGGGAACGTTCACAAGGCCGTCATGAAAACGGGGACTGACGACTTCTCGGCTTTCGGGCGTCATGCGCCGCGTGGCTGGCTTGCCGGAACTGTTCGGCTGGCGAGACGCTGTCCGGCGAGCTGGGCCGGCAAACGTGTCGCGTTCTTCCTTCGCGGGGCGGCGATCCAGGCGCTGCACGGGCGTCCGCTCGATGTCGAATCGCTTGGCGCACGGATGCGACTTTATCCCGCCAACAACGTAGCCGAGAAGAACCTGCTGTTCACCCCGCAATATTTCGATCCCGCCGAGCGCGCGCTTCTGGCGGAGCGTCTGAACGGCGACTTCACCTTCATTGATGCGGGCGCCAATGTCGGCGGTTATGCGCTCTTCGCGGCCTCGCGGGCCGGTTCCCGGGCGCGGATTCTGGCCATCGAGCCGCAGCCGGACATCTTCGAGCGGTTGAGCTACAACATCCGTCAGAACGCCTTCCCGAGCATCAAGGCCCTCGCCTGCGCGGTCGCCGATCAGGACGGTGAAATCACCCTGTTCGTGGATAATTCCAACAAAGGCGAATCCTCCATGCGCGTCGTCAATGTCGACCGGGGCGGCATGCAGATCAAAGTCCCGGCCAAGGCGCTGGCTACCCTTATCGCAGAGGAAGGGTTCGACCGGGTCGACGCCATGAAGTTGGACGTCGAGGGCGCAGAGGATCTTATCCTCGAGCCGTTTTTCCGGGACGTCGAACGTCGACTATGGCCGAGGATGCTGATCGTCGAGGATGCGCCAGCTCGCTGGATGATCGACCTGCCGGCGCTGATTGCCGAGAAGGGCTACCGCACGGTCCTGCGTACGCGCACCAACGTCGTTTACGAACTCGGGTGAGGTGCGCTGTTGCCCCAGCATATCGGCGCGGTGACGCTCCTCGTCCGAGATTACGATGAGGCCAAAGCCTATTACGCCACCGTCCTCGGATTCGATATCATCGAGGATGTGCGGCTCGGGGGCGGCAAGCGGTGGCTGGTCCTTGCCCCGCCGGGGTCGGACGAAGCACGCCTGCTTCTCGCGCAAGCCATCGGGGCCGGGCAAGAAGCGAGAATTGGCGACCAGACCGGCGGCAGGGTGTTCCTGTTCCTCCACACCGACGATTTCTGGCGTGACTATCGGATGTTGAGCGCCAAAGGGGTCGCGTTCAGCGAAGCCCCTCGCGAGGAACCCTACGGGACGGTCGCGGTCTTCGAAGACCTCTACGGCAACCGTTGGGATCTTCTGCAGCTTCGCCGCCTTTCGGCGCGAGTCTTGGTGCAAGAAGGCTGAAAAGGCCGGGCAGCTCACCCAGGCTGAAGTATTTCGAGCTCCTCGATCAGATCTTCTATAACCCCGAGGCCGATGTTCCAGAAGTCTGGATCCTGCGCATTCAGTCCGAATGGCGCCAGCAGCTCGCTGTGGTGTTTCGTGCCGCCTGCCTCCAGCAGCGCCAGGTAGCGCTCGGCAAAGCCTTCCGGTGACGTGCGGAAGACCCCGTAGAGCGAGTTCACCAGGCAGTCGCCGAACGCGTAGGCATAAACGTAGAACGGCGAATGCACGAAATGCGGGACATAGGCCCAGAACGTTTCATATCCCGGCCCGAGCCGAATGGCAGGCCCCAGGCTTTCGCTCTGAATATCGAGCCAGAGCGCGCCAATCTGCTCGGCCGTGAGTTCCCCCATCCGGCGCTCCTCGTGCAGGCGCCTTTCGAAGGAGTAGAACGCGACCTGTCGAACAACGGTGTTCAACATGTCTTCGACCTTGAGCGCCAACAGCGCGAAACGGGAGGGCGCGTCCTCGGTTCGAGCGACAAGCGACCGGAAGGTGAGCATCTCGCCGAATACCGAAGCCGTTTCGGCGAGCGTCAGCGGCGTTGGGGCCATCAGGGCGCCTTGCGGGCTGGCCAGGACCTGATGAACCCCGTGGCCGAGTTCGTGCGCCAGCACCATGACGTCACGCGGCCGCCCCTGGTAGTTCATCAGCACGTAAGGATGCACCGAAGGCACGGTCGGATGCGAGAAAGCCCCGGGAGCCTTGCCGGGCCGAAGGCCAGCGTCGATCCACCTCTCTTTGAAAAACCGCTCCGCCAGTTCGGACAGTCTCGGCGAGAAGCTCCTATAGGCGTCGAGCACCGTGTCCCGAGCCTCGCTCCAGGGCACGATCGCGGTCGGGGCTTGCGGCAGCGGCGCGTTCCTGTCCCAGTGGTTCAGCTGTTCCTTGCCGAACCAACGTGCTTTCAGCCGATAATAGCGATGCGACAGGCGTGGGTAGCCGGCCCGCACCGCACCGACCAGTGCCTCCACCACCTCCCGTTCGACCCGATTCGACAAATGGCGGCTATCGGCGACATCTTCAAAGCCGCGCCACCGGTCGCCGATCTCCTGATCCTTGGCGAGCGTATTCGTGATCAGCGCGAAGGTTCGCAGATTGTTCTTTAACGTGCTGGCGAGCGCTCCAGCTGCCTCTTCGCGCAGCTCAGCCCTAGCGTCCTGCAGCAGGTTGAGCGTCGGCTCCAGCGACAGCTTCTCGCCGGCGATATCGAACCGCAACGCCGTGATGGTCTCGTCGAAGAGCCTCGTCCAGGCAGCGCGGCCCGTGACGGCCTTCTCGTGGAACAGCTGCTCGAGTTTGGTTTCGAGCTGGTGCGGCCGGTCCTTGCGGATATCGGACAGCCAGGGTCTGTAGCGCGCCAGCGGCGCAATCGCGGCCGCACGATCTAGGACCGCGTCGTCGATCCGGTTGAGGTCCAGGGTGAAAAATAGAAGATTTGACGAAATCGCCGTTACGCGGTCCTGCGCGTCGGCAAAGAACTTGGTCCGGCTTGGGTCGGCGGTGTCTTCCGTGTAGACGAGGCTCGCGAAGGAGGCGATGCGGCCCAGGGCTTCCTCCAGGGACTCGAAGGTCGAGATCGCTTCCGCCAGCCGAGCACTCGCATCGATGCCTGCCGCCATTGCATCCAATTGACCCCGGTAGCGCTGCGCGAACCCTTCCGCCTGCTCCTCCGCTCGTGCGAGATCGGCCGAATAGGCCGGGGAATCCATCCCCGCGTAAAGATCGCCCAGGTTCCATCGCGGCAATGGGCCGATGTCGGCACGGAGGTCTGCGGCTTGCTCCGGATGGGGCGTAGGGCCGAGGCGAGGCAGGATCATCGTTCTTATTCATCCTTCTGGCGGCGAGCCACGTTGGGTTTCTGCCAGATAAGCGCAGCAGCCGACCGCGTCACGGGGAAAGCGCGGCAATCTGCGCCCCGGGCGTTTTCGCCAAGGGTCGTTAAGCGCGCGTTTACCGTCATCGGCCAGCATGGACCGGAGAAGCGGAATGCTTGCCGCTTCATCGAGGACGCATGACCGCCACCATTCTGATTGTCGATGACGATCCCGTTCAGCGCCGCCTCCTTGAGGCAATGGTTCGCCGCTTCGGGTACGAGGCGGAAGTTCTCGACGGCGGCGCCGCCGCGCTGGCGCGGCTCGGAGCCGCGGACGCCAAGAGCATCGATTTGTTGATCGTCGACCTCATGATGCCGGACGTGGACGGCATGAAGGTGCTGTCCCATCTGCGCGAGCGCAAGATCGGCGTGCCGGCCATCGTACAGACAGCACACGGCTCGATCGACGCCGTGATCTCGGCGATGCGGGCCGGCGCGGTCGACTTCGTGGTGAAGCCGGTCGGCGCCGAGCGGCTGTCGGTGTCGATCAAGAACGCTCTCCGCTTCGACGCTCTCGAAGACGAAGTGCGCCGCATGACGCGCCGGGCTTCGGGGTCCCTGACCTTCAAGGACATCCTGACCAAGAGCGACGATATGGCGCGCGCTATCCGCTTGGCGGAACGCGCCGCCAAGTCGAACATCCCTGTGCTGATCGAGGGGGAATCCGGCGTCGGCAAGGAATTGCTGGCCCGGGCAATCGGCGGCGCGTCGGATCGGCGGGGCAAGCCCTTCGTCCCGGTCAATTGCGGCGCGCTTCCCGAAAATTTGATCGAATCCATCTTGTTTGGCCACGAGAAGGGCGCGTTCACGGGTGCGACCGAAAAGCACCTCGGGAAGTTCGTGGAAGCCACTGGCGGAACTTTGTTTCTCGACGAAATCAGCGAGTTGCCGCTCGAGGCGCAGGTCAAGCTGCTGCGTGCGCTACAGGAGGGCGAGGTCGATCCGGTCGGTGCCAAACGATCGGTCAAAGTCGACATCCGGCTCGTCTCGGCCACCAATCAGAACCTGATCGAGCTGGTCAGGCGAGGATTGTTCCGCGAAGACCTGTTCTATCGTCTCAATGTGTTCCCGATTACCATTCCGCCGCTGCGGGCACGGCGGGCCGACATACCCGATCTGGCGCGCCGTTTCGCGGCCCGCTTTGCGGCCGAGGAGGGCAAGCGAATTACCGGCATCGGCGCTGAATCCTTGGCGCTGCTGTCCCGCTACGATTGGCCCGGCAACGTAAGGCAGCTGGAAAATGCCTTGTTCCGCGCCGTGGTGCTGGCCGACGGCGGAGAATTGTCCCTTGCTGAATTTCCCCAGATCGCCGCCCAAGTCGACGGCTTCGACGTTAGAGTGCCGCCGCTGCCCACAGCCCCGGCGCCCGCGATGGAGCGCGAGGTTGTTCGCTTCGAAGTACGCGACCCCAACGTTTTGCGTCTCCTCGACGAGAATGGCGACGTGCGCCGGATGGAGGAGATGGAAGCCGAACTGATTCGTTTCGCCCTTGGGCACTACCGTGGCCAGATGTCGGAAATGGCCCGCAAGCTGGGTATCGGACGATCGACCCTTTATCGGAAAATGAAGGATTTCGGTTTGAACGACAGTGAGGCGGACGCGGAAGTCGCAGCCTGACCAGAGCGCCTTCGACCAATGTCACCACGGCGCCACGGCCTGCAAGAATGAGCAAATCTCCCGGGTTTCGGCCTCGCGGTCCATTGATTTGCAATGCACGACGCGGTTCTAACTTGGCTTCGCCTGAGCCGGGAAAGCGCGTGGACTCGGACATGGCGTAATGCCGGCTGACCGGAACCAAAGGGGCACGAAGAGATGCGAGCGCAGCGCGGCGGTGCCGCTTCCTTTGGCGTTTCGATGCTCCTCTTGGGCAGCGCCCTGGTTTGGCCCGTCGGCGGTCAGGCGCAGGACTCGGCGCGGAACCTGTCGGTCGATACAAGCGAGGACACTTCTTCGGCCGGTATAGACATCACGCCGCCCGATGTTCCTGCGGCCAAGGTCACGATAAACCCTTCGGACTTGGCTCCGGGAGACGCTGCCAGGAGAATCCTGTCGCGCATCGTTGCCGATCCGGGCACCGTCCTGAAGGCCTATGCCCCGCTGGGCCGCGGGGGGGCAACCCCGGCAGCTTCCCCTGTGATTCAGTCCGCCGTTCGGCCATCCAGGGCAGCGCCTCCGCGAGACCCCGGTGTGCCGGCAGTCCTGCGGGCAAGTTTGAGCGCGTCTCCGTCCCCCAAAATGCCCTGGGGGCCGGAAAGGCCCAAGCCCGAACCCGCACCGTCCGCCACAGCTATGGCCTCCCCGGAGCCTGCTGCCGCCTCCCATGCCACGTCGCTGGGCCCGGCTCCTAACGTGGTCGCAATCCCTCCGGCCGCGCCACCCAGCCCGGGACCTGCATCGAGCGCCCCGTCGCCCGTCGCCCGTCCGGTGACCGAGTCGATGCCCCCTAGGCCCGACCAAACCCTTCCGTCCGCACCGGGCACAACTCCCCAATCCCCAACCGTCGCTCCGGGGACCGCCGACGAGGTCGCACATCCGCGCGGTTCCGGAGAGGAGGCGTCCGGAACGCTCGATGCTGCAGCCTTGCACAAGGCCCTCGAAGCGTTTGTCGGCCCCGAGGCGGCGCGTGCTCTTGGCCAGGGGTCGGCGCAGGCGGATCTGCGGCGCAAGGATCGGGAGGCGATCTCGGCCGTTTATGCGGCGCGCAACTTCGCCCCGTTCTGGATCGAGAACGGCAAATTCAACGCCAAGGGCAGGGCCGCGCTGGCGCGCATCGATCACGCTTCGGAAGACGGGCTCGACCTGCGGGCCTTCCCAATTTCGGTTCCGCGCGGCGGTGACGCGGACACGTTGGCGGCCGCGGAACTCTCCTTGACGGATGCCGCGGTCGCGTACGCAAATCAGGCGAGCGGCGGCCGCGTCGATCCCTCGCGCTTGGCGCCTCTCATCGGGGCCAAACCGGATGTGGCGGATCCGGCGCGCGTTCTGGGAAGCCTGGCCAATGCGGAGGACGCGGGCGAAGCCTTGCGCGCCTTCAACCCACCGCAAAAGGGATATGCGCTGCTTCGCGACAAACTCTCGGAGTTGCGCCAGAACAGCGACGTGGCGGGCCACAACCCGATCCCGTACGGCCCGACTCTCAGGCCGGGAATGCGGGACGCGCGCGTGCCGCTGATCCGCGCACGGTTCGGGCTCGACCTGCCGTCGGACGAAGCGGATCGGACCGGCCTTGTCTACGACACCCAGGTCGCGGCAGCGGTGGCCGACTTCCAGCGCGCCCATCATCTGCCTGCGTCAGGGGTACTGACGATCCGCACGATCGCGGCCCTTTCGGGTGGCAATCCTCGCCGGCTGGAAGATGAGATCCTCGCCAACATGGAGCGTTGGCGTTGGCTGCCGCGCGACATGGGCGAGAACCACATCGAGGTGAACATCCCCGACTATTCGCTCCGCGTCATGCACGGCGACACGGTGTTCCACCACGCACGCGTGGTGGTCGGGCAGCCGGACAAGCCGACGCCGGTCTTTTCCGACACCATGCAGTTCATCATCGTCAACCCGTACTGGAACGTGCCGTTGTCGATCGTGAAGAAGGAGATGCTGCCCAAGTTTGCGGCGGATCCGGATTATTTCGCGAACCACGGCTACGAAGTGGTCGAACGCAACGGCATCACCTACGTCCGCCAGCCACCGGGCGACAGCAACGCGCTCGGGCGCATCAAGTTTATGTTCCCGAACAAATATTCGGTCTACCTGCATGACACCAACGCACGGTCGCTGTTCGGTTCCGAGCGTCGCGCCCTCAGCCACGGCTGCGTCCGCGTCGAGCAGCCCTTCAAGCTGGCGGAGGTGGTGCTCGGCCGCGACAGCGGCTGGACCGAAGGCCGCGTCAAGAAGATGGTGGGCGGCGACGAGCGGACCATCAACTTGCCGCATCCCTTGCCTTTGCACATCGTCTACTTTACCGCGTTCGTGGACGAAACCGGGACTCTCCGCCTGCGGGATGACGTCTACGGCTACTCGGCGAAATTAAAGGCGGCTCTCGGATTGGAAGGCTGAACAGAGTGCTGCGGGGGCGAGGCATCCTTTCCTGCGCCTGCTCGTGCTCGCCGGTTGGCAGGGCGGCACTGTGCCGCGCGGAAGTGCCCGAGGCGACCTCGGCCGAGCGAGCGGCGCCCCCTCGGCAACCGGCCGAGGCTCACCGGCGCAGAAGATAGCATCTTTTTTTTTCGGCTGTGTGGCTGTATGAAAACATAGGTCATGTTCGGAACCGAGATTTTGCCGCTTCGACCACGAGTCATTAACGCATCTCGGCAACACTTCGCTCATCATAATGCGCGTCTCCCGGTTGAGGCGGGCTGTCAGACAGGCGAGTTTTGATTTGAGACAGACGCGTCCGCGAAAAAGGGGCAGCGGTGCTGCGCTCGTATCCTGCGTCTTTGCCGCGCTGGCTTGTGGAACAGTCGTCATCGCTCCTGGAGCCACCGAAAGTGCCGTCGCGAACGGCGATACGCGGACCATCTCGCTCTACCACGCGCACACGCATGAATCGGTTTCCGCCACCTTTCTGGTCGATGGCCAATATGACTCTGCGGTTCTTGAAAAGCTGAACTGGTTTCTGCGGGATTGGCGCCGCGACGAGCCGACCAAGATGGATCCCCGGCTGTTCGACGTCATTTGGGAAGTCTATCGGGAATCCGGTTCGGGGCAGCCGATCGAGGTCATGTCCGCCTATCGATCGCCTGAAACCAACGCCATGCTGCGGCGGCGCTCGCGCGGGGTTGCGGAACATTCCCAGCATATCCTCGGCAAGGCGATGGACCAGCATTACGTCGACGTGCCGATGTCTCGCATCCGCGAAATCGCGATGAAGCTGCAGCACGGCGGTGTCGGCTTTTATCCGACCGCCGGAACCCCTTTCGTACACATGGACGTAGGCGGCGTGCGCCATTGGCCGCGCATGAGCTACGACCAATTGGCCCGGCTATTCCCAGACGGCAAGACCGTCCACATCCCGTCCAACGGGCAACCGTTGTCCGGCTACGAGCAGGCTCGCGCCGAACTCGAAGCGAGAGGTGATTCCTTCTCCTATCCGACCGCGACGGAAGTCAAATCGAAGGGATTTTTCGCCTGGTTGTTCGGCGGCGGGGATGAAGAGGACGACTCGGCGTCGGCGCATGAGACAAGATCGCGGCGCGGCCAAACCCGGGTGGCTTCGCTCGATCGTGGGACGAGCAGCGTTTCGTCCTCGGCAGCTTACGGCAATCAGGGCAAGGATGCGGGCGTTCGGGCGTTCAACTTAGCGCCGTCGGCATCTTCCGGATCTGCGGTTCAGGCGCCGGAACGGCGGACGCCCGTTGTTCAGGCCGCGATAGATCCGGCGCGGGATCAACCCTCCGAGGCTCAAGCCCAGCAGGCGCTGGCGCGAGCCATGACCGATGCCCGGCAGAAACCGGCGAGCGAAGACGCCCGGAATTCGACTGCTGCGAGCGTCGGCGTTCAATCAACCGCCGCTCATCCCGAGGCTCCCGGATTGGCCTCCGCCCAGACTGCGGCGGCGACGCAGGCCTTCGCCGTTGCCAATGCCACGCTGGCGCCTTCCGCACCAATGCCGCCGCTTCGGCCTGTGGAGTTGGCCGCGCAGGGTCCGAGTGCACCGCTCCCGCCCGACCGTCCTACCGATTTCGCTCCATCGAGGGCCGCGAAATCGGATCGAGCGCCTGGGGTGAATGCACCGAAGAAGGATGCGATCGGAAATCTGATCGCGGCCACCACGCCGGCCCGGACTGCCAATCTGCCGACGGCGATCTCGCAAGGACCAGATGCCGCGAAGCTGGCAGGGGCGCCGCAGGTCTTCGCTTACGCCGGGTCCGTGATGCCGACGCCGCCGGCTCGGGTCTATGCTCCGTTACCGCTGGCCCGCCCGTCCCAGTTCGTTGCTGCCCGGCTCGATCGATCCAATTTCCGCAGTCTGACCGGCAGTGGAACCACGGCGCGGGCTGCCGTCCATTCTGGCCTGGGCTCGGCCGTAGCGGCGCTTCGGCCGGCCGCACAGGCCAGTCTCGGCGCGATGGCGGGGCAGGCTTCGCCTGTTGTCCGGAGATTCGGAACTTATGCGACCGACCTCACCTCGGATCACTTTTCCGGATCGACAGTGAAACCTCGCGAGCTCGTCGTGACCTCTACCTCTTCGGGTGGATGATCCTGCTTCTACCTCGATCGAGCTTTTCTCGGCCAGAGGCCTGGGAATGGACCATGCCGAGCGTGGCCTTTCGGCTCGCGGTCAGCCGCAACCGGTTCGCTTTTTTGGAGCTTTGCCGGTCCTCCGCTCCATTTCGGTCTTGCCCAACGCTTCCATCCGGACAGCGGTGTTCACGCAGCGGGCCGCGGTTGCTTGCGCGCCAGGGCTTCCGTGCGGTCGGCTGAGAACGGCCGGCTTAATGTAGGATTGACAATCCGTCAGGGCTGTCTTCAATTTGCCGAAAGATGTACTTGCAAAAGTCTTTGCCCGCGAAGGCGCCTTCCAAACTGAAAGCGTTCGACGCAGGCCAGCTGACGTCGAGGGAAAATATAGTAGGACAAAGCGTGGAAAGGACTTCGCGACTGCGACATTTGGTGCGGCGCACATAAGCCGGGTCCGCTTAGCGGGTTTGGCCTTTGCGGCCCGCAACCTTCCGCGATCATCGGCGAGGTTGATCTAGCGTCTTTGCAGCTGCGGGGGAAATGCGATGACTGCGACAAGAGTTACTGCCAGTCAAAGAAGGGCGCAAAACGGTTGGCTTGATCGGGAGAGAACGGAAGCGGCTCCCGGCTTCAATCGTTGGCTCGTTCCGCCGGCCGCCCTCGCGATTCACCTTTGCATCGGCATGTCCTACGGCCTCAGCGTCTTCTGGCTCCCGTTGTCCCATGCGCTTGGTGGGGACCAGCCTGCTTCGTGCAAGGACATCGGGATCGCTTCGGCTTTGTTCACGACGAATTGCGACTGGCCGGTAACGGCGTTGCTGCCGATCTTCGGGATCGGCATCGTCGTCCTCGGCATGTCGGCCGCACTCTTCGGCGGATGGCTGGAGCGAGCGGGGCCGCGCAAGGCGGGCTTTGTCGCGGCCTTGTGCTGGAGCGGTGGCTTCTTTATTTCGGCGTTCGGCGTCTATGTGCACCAATTATGGATGCTGTGGATCGGGCTCGGAGTTGTCGGCGGGGTAGGGCTCGGCCTTGGCTACATCTCGCCCGTTTCAACATTGGTGAAGTGGTTCCCCGATCGGCGCGGCATGGCGACCGGCATGGCCATCATGGGGTTTGGGGGCGGCGCCATGATCGGCTCGCCGCTGGCCAATCTACTGATCAACCATTTCAAATCGCCAACTTCGGTCGGCGTGTGGGAGACCCTGGCCGCTATGGGGGCAATCTACCTCGTCTTCATGATGGGGGGTGCGTTCGGCTACCGCGTGCCGCCGCCCGGATGGCAGCCGAGAGGGTGGCAGCAGCCTACCGCAGCCAACCGGATGATCACGTCGGGCAACTTGCGTCTGGAGGATGCGCATAAGACGCCGCAGTTCTGGCTGATCTGGGCAGTGCTCTGCATCAATGTTTCGGCCGGCATCGGTGTCCTGTCCATGGCATCGCCGATGCTTCAAGAAATCTTCGGCGGATCGCTCATCGGGCACCCGGACATCGGGTTCTCCGCGCTGGATGCCGATCAGAAGAAGTCCATTGCGACAATCGCCGCCGGCTTCGTCGGCCTGCTGTCGTTGTTCAACATCGGCGGGCGCTTCTTCTGGGCCTCCATGTCGGACAAGATCGGTCGAAAGCCGACCTACTTCATCTTTTTCGGGCTTGGCATCCTGCTCTACGCGCTGGGGCCGGGCTTCGCCCATATGGGATCCAAAGCCCTGTTCGTGGGAGCGTTCTGCATCATCTTGTCGATGTACGGTGGCGGCTTCGCCACCGTGCCGGCCTATCTGGCGGACATGTTTGGAACGCAGTTCGTGGGCGCCATCCACGGACGCCTGCTGACCGCATGGGCGGCGGCCGGCATCTTCGGTCCCCTGCTGGTCGGCTATATCCGGGACGCGCAGATATCGGCGGGCGTCGAAAGGGCGCAGGTTTATGACCGCACGATGTACATTCTGGCCGGGTTGCTCGCCGTGGGATTCCTGTGCAATGCCCTTGTACGGCCGGTCGCTGCACGCTGGTTCATGAAGGATAGTGATTTGGGCGCGGTGCCGACCGGCATCCCGGCTAAGCAGGTGTCGAGCGGGTCTTTCGGTATCGACGCAGGGGTTTTCGACGCGAAGACGGCACTCGCCTGGGCCGTGGTCTGCGTGCCGATCGCTTGGGGCGTTTGGAAGACGTTGATCAACGCATCGGCGATGTTCTAGTCTAGCAGCTTCGCGCCGCGCGACCCGTCCGGGCCGTAGCCGAATCGGCCCTGTGCGTCGATCATGCCGCAATCGAAGTGGCCCGGGCCAGTACCGGGTCAGTTCGCCATGCCGAGCGCCTGCAGGTAAAGATCGAGGATCTCTTCCTCTTCACGTCGCTTGTCCTTGTCCTGCTTTCGGATCGAGACGATTTTCCGCATGATCTTGATGTCGTAGCCGTTGCCCTTGGCTTCCGTGTAGACGTCCTTGATCTCGTCCGAAACGGTCTTCTTGTCCTCTTCCAGACGCTCGATCCGCTCGATGAATGCGGTGAGGTGACCGGCCTCTATGGAATTCGTGCTCATGCCAAACTCGTGAGTTCTCTTGGATTTCCGGCTGCTGTCGTTGGTGCGGGAGCCCGGCTCGCCGATCCTGGTCGGACCTGAGGTCTTGAGCGGATGCTTTGCCCGAAACCCGGAGCCAAATAAAGATCCGGATGCCGAAAAGACTCGCCGCGGAACAGATGCGTGGCGCTGGCGCGCCGTCGACCGCGCCACGTATATGCCGCCGTGCCGGTTTTGGTAACCCCAATGAGTAGCGCCGGGACGCACGCCGGGCGGGAACGCGGAAGAACCGCTTCCTGCATCGTGCCAGGTCGCGCCCGATCTTGAGCATCGGAGGCTGGGCATCTTCAATGTAGCGTTCTTCGACCGCGTGGTGCGCATGGTCAGGCACGGATCGCTACTGGGCTGCCCAGTCCCAGGCATTGCAGGCCTTGATCGGGAAGGAGGTCCCGCGCTCCTCCGATGTCCTTTGACGGTCCGCCCTCAGCGGGTCGTCGCGACGAAGGATCTCAATGACGAACGCCGCGAAAACGCTCAGGCCTTGGCGGTTTGTTTCACGTCGAGACCGGCAGCAGTCATGTGGGTCGATAGCTCACCCGACTGGAACATCTCGCGTATGATATCGCAGCCGCCGACGAACTCACCTTTCACGTAAAGTTGAGGGATCGTCGGCCAGTTGGTGTAGTCCTTGATGCCCTGGCGCAGGACGGGATCCTCGAGCACGTTGACGCCCTTGTAGGGGACGCCGAGATAATCAAGGATCTGTACGCATTGGCCCGAGTAGCCGCACATCGGAAACTGGGGCGTGCCCTTCATGAAGAGCACGACGTCGTTGTTCTTCACCTCGGCGTCGATCTGTTCGTGAACGTTGGCCATGTCTTGATCCTTCGTCTTCGGCGCGCCGCGGCGCGAGTCCCGTTCGGTCCCGATATAAGCTGCACGCCGCAAATCCGCCATGCGTCTATTCTGCCGAAGTTTGGAGCGCCAGAGCGTGCAGCACTCCGCCCATCTGCCCCTGCAGCGCATTGTAGACGATCTGGTGCTGCTGGACGCGGGTCTTGCCCTTGAAGGATGAGGACACGACGGTCGCGGCGTAATGATCTCCGTCGCCGGCCAGATCGCGGATGTCGACCTTGGCGTCTGGAAGGGCCAGTTTGATCAGCCGCTCGATCTCGATCGCTTCCATTGCCATGGCGGGTCATCCGGATAGGCCGCCGTTCATGAAACGGGGTAGCCACTCTTCCTGCATGCGGCGCAGTTCCGCAACCAATATGGGCGGCTCGTCCGGCAGGGTCAACGCATTGCCGGCGGTCGTCGCGATCCGGGAAATCGGAACCGCTGCAGCCTTGGCACTCGACAGAATCTTGTCCGCACCGTCGGCCCCACAGCAAACCACATACCGGGCCTGATCCTCTCCGAACAGGAAAGCGTGGGAGGGCAGGGCGCGCGATCCTTTCGCCATTGGAAAGGCATCGAGTTTCACCCCGATGCCGCAGCCGATGCTCATCTCGGCGAGCGCGACCAGAAGGCCGCCGTCCGACACGTCATGGACGGTGATGACGAGGCCGTCGCGGATGAGGTTGCGCACGAAATCGCCGTTGCGCCTTTCAGCGACGAGATCCACCGGCGGCGGAGCCCCTTCGGCCCTTCCGCAGACGTCCCGAAGATAGAGCGACTGACCGAGCCAGCCGCGGCTTTCTCCGATCAGCAGGACAATCTCGCCCTCCGCCTTGAAGCAGGAGGTGGCGACCCGCGCCACATCCTCGAGGAGGCCGACGCCCCCAATCGCCGGAGTCGGCAAGATCCCGCGCCCTGCGGTTTCGTTGTAAAGGGACACGTTGCCGGAAACGATCGGAAAGGCGAGAGCACGCGCCGCTTCGCCAATGCCGGCGATGGCGCCGACCAGTTCGCCCATGGCCTCCGGCTTTTCCGGATTGCCGAAATTCAGGTTGTCGGTCAGCGCCAGGGGCATCGCGCCCACGGCGGACAGATTGCGCCAGGCCTCGGCTACGGCCTGCTTGCCGCCTTCGATCGGGTCGGCGGCGCAATAGCGCGGCGTCACATCGGCCGTCAGCGCCAAGCCTTTCGGTCCGTCCTCTATCCTCACCACCGCCGCATCGCCGTCCCCCGGGCCGACGATGGTGTTGCCACCGATCAGGTGATCGTATTGTTCCCAGACCCAGCGTTTCGACGACAGGTCGGGCGAGCCCAGCAACCGGAGCAAGGCCTGGCCGTTCGGGATCGTCGGGATGACATCCGCCGGCTCGAGCACCGGCTGCCTCGGGGCCGGCACATGCGGCCGGTCGTAGATCGGGGCCTGATCGCCGAGTTCCTTGATCGGCAGGTCGGCTTTGACCTCGCCCCCGTGCTTGACCACGAAGCGAAGGCTGTCGGTGGTACGACCGACCACCGCGAAATCGAGCTCCCATTTGCGGAACACCGCTTCCGCTTCGGCCGCCTTGGCGGGATCCAGCACCATCAGCATGCGTTCCTGGCTTTCGGATAGCATCATCTCATAGGCCGTCATCCCGGCTTCGCGGGTCGGCACGCGGTCGAGGTTGAGTTCGATGCCGAGGTTGCCCTTCGCGCCCATCTCTACCGCTGACGATGTCAGTCCCGCGGCGCCCATATCCTGGATGGCGATCACGGCGCCGGTTTTCATGAGTTCAAGGCAGGCCTCGAGCAGCAGCTTTTCCGCAAAAGGATCGCCGACCTGAACGGTGGGCCTTTTGCTCTCGGTCTCCCTCTCGAAGCTCGCCGAGGCCATGGCGGCTCCGCCGATCCCATCTCGACCCGTCTTGGAACCGAGATAAACGATCGGGTTTCCGACACCGCTCGCTTTGCTGTAAAAAATCGCGTCCGTCCGGGCGATGCCGACCGCCATGGCATTGACCAGGATGTTGCCGTTGTAGCTCGGGTCGAAGGCCACGCTGCCGCCGACCGTCGGCACGCCGAACGAATTGCCATAGCCGCCGATGCCCGCTACCACGCCGGCCACGAGATGGCGGGTTTTGGGATGATCGGGCGCGCCGAAGCGCAGCAGGTCGAGGCAAGCGATCGGCCGCGCCCCCATGGTGAAAACATCGCGCAAGATGCCGCCGACACCCGTTGCCGCGCCCTGGTACGGTTCGATGAAGGACGGGTGGTTGTGACTTTCCATCTTGAACACGCAGGCAAGGCCATCGCCGATATCGATGACGCCGGCATTCTCGCCAGGACCCTGGATGACGTGCGGACCGGTGGTGGGCAAAGTACGCAGATGCCGTCTTGAAGACTTGTAGGAACAGTGCTCGTTC